>DATCXS010000183.1:0-17146 GCA_036565645.1 Mucilaginibacter sp. | reverse complement strand
ATGTTCGAAGTGATGATCTCGCCGGTAATTAAATCCATATCATACGTACCCAGCCCGACAGCATCAACCGCTAACCGGGCACGCTCTTCGGCCTCTTCCAATAACTTGCGGGCATTAAACATCTCGGTAACTTCTGTTGCTATTACAATAACGCCGCTTATCTCACCATTGGGTTCGCGGTACGGCTCATAAACAAAGTTTACATAAACGGTTTCTAAACTGCCGTTTCGCACCAGTAAGGCCGATACACCGTCGCCTTTGACAGCTACGCCGGTAGTAAGCACACTATTAAGCAAGCCTTCAAAACCTTTCCCTTTAACAAAGGGGATGCAATCAAAAATCGGCTTGCCAATCATTTCTTCAGGAGTTTGACCATACAACTGGCACAGCGATGGATTGATCATATCAATCACATAATTATTTCCTTTTAAAATAGCTATACCTACCGGGGCCTGCATAAAAGTGGTAAACAGCTGCTGCCTTTGTACCCTCAATGCCTCTGCAATCTTCTGTTCGCGTTCGGTAATTGTATGCAGCTCGGTAACATCAATGGGCGAATGAATCAAATAACTTACTTCTCCCTTTTCATCCAAAACCGGTGTATTGGTAGTTGTCCACCAGCGCTTTTCAAATTTGCAGTTCCCTTTTATAGGGATATCATAACGATAATCAGTTAACGTATGCGGCCTTTTGGTGCTTATAGCTTCATCAAACGAAAAAATAGTTTGCTCTATGCTCTTCGATTCTTCGTCATTTGGATTTGCCGGGAAAACCACGAAAACAGACGCCCCAACCAAGGCCTCGCGCGTACTGTTAGTTGCATTAAGGTATGCATCGTTAACATCTACAATAGTATAATACGGCTTATCAACACCTATAATAAGCATCGTAGCTTCACTATTATAAAAAATATCTCTATAGCCAGTTTCTGGTAGTTGTGCGATCATATCAAGTATTACATAACTAGCAAATACTAACAGAGATTTGCACTAATTGATTTAAAAATAAAATATAAGTATTATTTATATTTTTTATGCGATATTTTAATCACAATTTAACATTCAATTATTGCATAAAAAATATATCAATGATCATAACTTATTACCTTTAAGTGTTAAATATTTTTGAAGGATTTAATATATAATTCTTATCAAAAACTTGTTTAATACCCCGCCATAGTTCAAAATGCATGGGCGAATATTTTATTGGCATAAAATCTTTCTGAACAAAGCCAATACCATGCTCGCCTGAAAGCGTACCACCCAGCGAAACCGTCAGTTCAAATATCTCGCGAATGCCCTCTTTAAGTTTGGTATTCCAATCCTCATCGCTCATATTGGCTTTTACAATATTTACGTGCAGGTTACCATCGCCGGCATGTCCATAGCAAATAGATTCAAAACCGTAGCGGCTGCCAATTTCTTTAATACCTTTAATTAATTGAGGCAAAGCTGCACGCGGCACCACGGTATCCTCTTCTTTATAAACCGAGTTTGATTTTACTGAAACACCTATTGTGCGCCTGATGCGCCATAACTCTTCTTTCTGGGCCGATGACTCTGCAAACAACACATTGGTACAGCCGTGTGTTTCTAACACGGTATTGATCTTTTCGCAATCGTCAAATATGACATTAGTATTGGTGCCATCCACCTCGATCAATAAAAAAGCAGCATCCCCCGGTTGCATATCAAACGCAATTCCATCTTTGTCAATTACCCACTGCACCGCTTTGCGCTCCATAAATTCTAAGGTTGATGGTATAATGCCTGCCTTGAAAATAGCTGACACTGCTTTGCAGGCTTCTTCGTTCGAGTTAAACGAAGCCAGCATTAAGGCATCTGTCGCAGGCGCCGGGATGAGTTTAACCACCGCTTTGGTAATAATGCCCAATGTCCCCTCCGACCCGATAAATAGTTGCGTCAAATTGTAACCAGAGGCGTATTTAAGCGTGTTTGCACCCGTCCATATAATTTCGCCGGATGGTAATACTACTTCCAGGTTCAACACATATTCGCGGATAGTCCCATACTTAACCACCCTTGGCCCGCCTGATCCGTAGGCAATATTACCGCCAATAAAACAACTTCCTTTACTGGCCGGATCAATAGGGTACAATAAACCTTTGGCGGCAACCTGATTCATAAATTCCTCGGTAACTACCCCCGGCTCTACCGTAGCCTGCAAATTCTCCTCGTCAATATTCAGTAACCGATTAAAGCGTTCCATTGCTATTACCAGCCCGCCCATTACCGGTAAAGCGCCGCCGCTTAGGCCGGTACCAGCCCCGCGGGGTGTAACAGGTATTAAATTTTGGTTGCAAAGCTTTAACAAGGCCGAAACCTCCTCTGCGGTTTTAGGCTTAACAACCACTTCCGGGTAATAGCGCAGGTCTTCCGTTTCATCGTGGCTGTATCTTTCAAGACCACCCTTATCTGTAACAACAAACTCATTGCCAACAACTTGCTTTATAGCAGTTAAAATTTCTTCAGTTATTTTGTTGTAAACCATAAGCATTCATTAAGCAGAGCTAAGTTATTATATTATAAAATTTATTTTTGACTATCATAATTAAACGTTTTAATTGCGTTTAACATTACGTTTTTTTGATGAAGAAAATCTTATTATCAGTCTTTAACATGCCGTGGTTATTTTAAATCTGCCCGGGGCAAGGTTTGTTATAGCCACGCAGCTATCAAATTTACCTGCACACAAACCTGGCCCGAAAAAATTGCAGGTATTGTACGAGAATTATTATCCGCAGTAAAAACTATCTATGGTAAGTTAAGGTGACGCTTGATGCCCCTGTCTTTGCGCCCACCAACGGGTTGAGCTTGTTAATAGTCAGCCTTACAGCATCCACAAAGCTGTATTGTTGAACAATTTTAGCAATAATACCTTGCGCCACCGTTTCGATAAGCTTTTTGGTCAGTTTCATTTCTTCGCAAGCTATTTCGTAAAGCTGCTCGTAATTAACCGTATTGTCCAGGTCGTCATCAGCCATGTCACCTGCGGGTGTAAACTCTACCTCGATATCTACTACAAAATGACTTCCCAATTTTTGTTCTTCAGGATAAAAACCGTGGTAGGCAAAAAACTCCACGCCGCTTAAGGCTACAATCATTCCCAAAAATAATATTTTAGTTAATACCGCTACAAGTTTGTTGTGTAACTATACAATAAAGGCGCAATGGGTTATATTTGTTTAAAACCACATCTCATGGCAAAAACTGATCTCTTCGAATCGCCAGACTATTACCTGCTGGACGAACTGCTTACCGAGGAGCATAAACTGATACGCCGAAGTATTCGCGACTGGGTAAAAAAAGAGGTGTCTCCTATTATTGAAGACTATGCGCAGCGCGCCGAGTTTCCAAAACATTTATTAAAAGGTTTGGCAGAGATAGGCGCCTTTGGCCCGACCATACCTGCACAATACGGCGGCCTGGGGTTAGACTATATATCATACGGCCTCATTATGCAGGAAATTGAACGCGGCGACTCGGGCATCCGCTCGACAGCTTCTGTTCAGGGCTCTTTGGTGATGTACCCTATTTATACCTACGGGTCAGAAGAACAGAAAAACAAATATCTGCCAAAGCTGGCTGCCGGCGAGCTGATGGGCTGCTTCGGACTAACTGAACCCGACCACGGCTCAGATCCCGGCGGCATGACCACTAATTTCAAAGATAAGGGCGACCATTACCTGCTCAACGGTGCCAAGATGTGGATATCAAATGCGCCATTTGCTGATATTGCCATTGTATGGGCCAAGAACGAGAAAGGTAAAGTTCAGGGATTGATCGTCGAGCGTGGTTTTGAAGGATTTTCGACACCAGAGACGCATAACAAATGGTCGTTGCGCGCATCGGCAACCGGCGAGTTGGTATTTGATAACGTCAGGGTACCAAAGCCAAATTTACTGCCAGGCGTTTCAGGCTTAAAAGGCCCGCTAAGTTGTTTGAACCAGGCGCGCTATGGTATTGCCTGGGGTGCTTTAGGCGCAGCCATGGATTGCTATGATACCGCCCTGCGCTATGCAAAGCAGCGTAAGCAATTTAATAAACCAATTGCCGGTTTCCAGCTACAGCAAAAAAAACTGGCCGAAATGATAACCGGGATCACCAAAGCACAATTACTGGTTTGGCGACTCGGCTGCTTAAAAAATGAAAATCGGGCAACCCCTGCGCAGATCTCTATGGCTAAACGCAACAGCGTTGAAACTGCCTTAAACATTGCTCGCGAGGCGCGACAAATACTTGGCGGCATGGGCATTACAGGAGAATATCCAATAATGCGACATATGGCTAACCTTGAATCAGTAATTACGTATGAAGGCACGCATGATATTCACTTATTAATTACCGGCTTGGATATAACCGGCGAGGATGCTTTTAAATAGCAATCCCGATAGCTATAATCTGAAGCTGAATAGTATATTTGTGTGACCCAGAATTATTTAACATTTTGATTTTCCGGAAAACTTATTCATCTATATCATTTGTTCGCAGCTTTTTGTTGCTGGGTTGCTTTTGGGGCGCGATGTTTTCCTGTAAAAAGAAAAATACCCGTATAGGTAATTCAGACGAATACTTGCGCGTGCAACCTCGCGTGGACAGCCTCTTTCGTAACAATCACGGACAAGAAGGTTTACTATTGCTTGATTCATTCATCAACAACGCTAATGATCTCACGCTCGAGGACAGGTATGGTGTTTATGGTTTACGTTATTTTTATTATCACCGTAACGTAGGCGACAATAAAAAAGCGCTGGCTTATGCCGATACCATGCTGAGTATAGCCCAGGAGAGCATTAACAATCCACAACAGTACGCACATTTATTTATAGACGCCAATTTGGCGCTCGGCGACAGTTATTTCAATCTGCAACAATACAGCGCCGCTTATCAGCATTTATTTCAGGGATATTTGGTGGGCAAAAACAGTTTGAACCGCTTAGCGCTTTCAGAATACATGTATCGCATGGGCATGATCACCTATAAAATTGGGAACTATAACCTGGCTAAAAACTATTTTATACAGAGTTATTACTATTATAATATCATCCCGGGCGATTTTGCCAACTTTTATCGCGTACAAGAATTGCTTGACAATATAGCCCTGAGCTATAAACACAGTAACAGGCTGGATAGCGCAATGATCTATTTCAACCGGTCATTAAGTTTTGTCAATAAATACGGGCCACAATTTAAGGACCGTTCAAAAATGATGGAGATAGCGCGCGGAGTGGTTTATGGTAATAAGGCTGAGATATTCATACTGAAAAAAGACTATGAACAAGCCATAGTATTGCTTAAAAAGAGCATCAGTATCAATCTGCAAAAAGGCTATGATAACGTAGATGCCGAGCTAAGCGAGATCAAACTGGCTCAGATATACGACGACCACAAGCGCGATGCAGAACTATATAGGCTACTGACAGCTATTGGCGAACAGCTAAAAGCTGTAAAAAACCCCGATGCAGAGGCCGACTGGAACCGCCTGATGAGCAATTATTACCTGCGCAAAAAAAACCTGCCCAAAGCTATTGGCTACCTGCAAGCCTATAACACGGTCAAAGACTCGAACATACAAAGGCTTAATTTGCTCAAAGAGAGCGACATTGACAAGCAATTTGATACTTACGAGAAACAGCAGGAAATTAAACAGCTAAGTAACAACAACAAAACACAACGCATTGTACTGGTAGTGATATTGATTTTCGCGGTGATGGCATTGATCATCATCTTCCTGATCTATCGTAACTGGCGCGGGTCGAAAAAAGACATACAAATTGTAAAATCGCTTAACCAGCAAATCAATGAGCAAAATATCGAACTGGGTAAAGCACTGAACGAATTAAAACTAAGCAGCCAGGAAAAAGACCGCATCTTGCGCACCGTAGCACATGACTTGCGGAACCCCATTGGCGGTATAGCTTCATTAACCAGTATGCTGGCGGATGATGGCTATACGGAAGAACAAAAAGACTTGATTAACCTGATAAAAGAAACCTCGCACAACTCCCTCGAACTGATCAATGAGATCCTGGAGGCTACTAACATTACTTCAATTGAGATTAATCCTGAATTGGTCGAAATTAATGCATTGGTAAGCACCTGCGTTGAACTATTACGCTTTAAAGCTGTCGAGAAAGCACAGAAGATTTTCTTTGAGCCTTTGCCTGCCCCTCAGCAATTAATGATAAGCCGCGAAAAGATATGGCGCGTTATTAATAACCTGATTAGTAATGCTGTTAAGTTTAGCCCTACCGGTGCACCGATATTTGTCAGGGTAACCAAAGAAACGGGGCAGATAGTAATAGCTGTTCTGGATAACGGTATTGGCATACCCGATAAGCTGAAAGACCAGGTATTTAACATGTTTACCAAAGCACAGCGTCCAGGCACATCAGGCGAAAAATCTTTCGGCCTGGGCTTATCTATTTGTAAACAGATCATCGATAAATCGCAAGGAAAAATCTGGTTCGAAAGCAGCAATCTCGGCACCGTCTTCTACATCAGCCTGCCTTTGCCGGATAAAGACTTACCAACTGAATTACCGCAGCAATTCAGCGTACCACAGTCCTGAGGCCTTTAACACACGCTGCTGCGTTTCAAAATCAACATAAATAATTCCGAAACGGGGATGGTAACCTTCGGCCCATTCAAAGTTGTCGGTAAGTGTCCACACAAAATAGCCTTCAACCCTGCAGCCTTCGTTTTTGGCTTTGAGCACTTGTTGTAAATACTGCTGCAGGTACTCAACCCGTTTAGAATCCTGAACCTGGTTATCAATCAACTCGTCCTTAAATGCGGCTCCGCTTTCGGTCAGGTATATTTTTTTGATCTGCGGATATTGATTGTACTTTTTCAGAATATGATAAATTGACTCCGGATATACTTCCCACTTCATAACAGTTACCGGCACCTTACGATCTTCGGCCTTAACCAAAGCCGCATGGATGTACGGCGTAAAAAATGAATACTTTACAATTTCGCGAGTATAATTCTGCAAGCCGATAAAGTCAAAGTCAAACTGCACTTTTTCCATATCGCCCGGTAAAATGTATTTGTCCAGTCCTTTCAGTACAGGAAGGTCCTGAACCGGATACCCCAATCCTAATATCGGCTCAATAAACGTACGGTTAAGCAAAGCGTCGACGCGCACAGCGGCTGCAACATCTTTTGGTTTGCTGCTGTGAGGCTCCACCCACGAGCAGGAAAAAGTAGTGCCTATCCCGGCATCAGGCAACAACTTACGCAGCAAACGTCCGCCTTCGGCTATACACAAAACTGCATAATGAATAGCAGGTAAAAAATTTTTAATTCCCTTGCGGCCGGGGGCATGTATCCCCAAAAAATAGCCTGCACCGGTAAATACAGCAGGCTCATTCATCACTATCCAATGCTTTACCAGGTCGCCAAAAGCATTAATGCAAACAGTAACATACTCACTAAACCAGTTGATGATCTCGCGATTTGTCCAGCCGCCTTTTACTTCTAAGGCATGCGGCAGGTCCCAATGGTACAAGGTTATCCAGGGTTCAATGCCCTTATCAAGACAGTATTGAATAACGCGCCTGTAATAATCAATGCCGGCCTGGTTAACCTCGCCAATACCATTTGGCAAAATGCGCGACCACGCTATAGAGAACCTGAAATTTGGAATATTTAATTGTTTAACCAAATCGATATCAGCTTGATAACGATTATAGAAGTCGGTAGCAATGCGGTGATGATGGCCGTTTAATATTTTGCCTTTCTGGGTAATAAAAACGTCCCAGATGGATTCGCCCTTTCCGTCAACATCGCATGCGCCCTCAATCTGCACGGCTGCAGTCGACACTCCCCATATAAAATCCTCGCCAAAAAGCTGTTTGCTTAACGCTGTATCCTGAATATTAGATTCCATTAAATTGAGCTACACAGGGCCCAAATTGTGTATTAAAATTGTATAAAAAAAACGTTAACAAAAATAAATTAATGGATGAATGATGACCCTATACTTTTCAGGATGATCCACTCACGCAAGCTGCTGAATAAATTACTGATGAATTTCATAATGTTTGCTTTTGTTTGATACTAAAATAGCCTGGTAGTGTGTGCTTATAATAATATTAACGTTATGTTATTGTTAACTATTGTAATAACGTGCTAAACATGATAATGTTTAACTTTGGCCCTATTTGAAACTTATCAACCAATGAAAGAATATTTTTTACGCATGTTGGGTTATGACCTTTATGCCAACAACCAAATTCTTGCCACTATGCGTCAGGCTAAAACGCCTCAGAACACCTTGGTATTAATGGCGCACCTGCTGGGCGCGGAGTTGCGCTGGTTAAAACGCTGCAAGAACCAAAGCGAAGCCGGACTGGAAATGTTCCCGCAGGTGGAAACCATTCCGTTTGAAATGCTGATAGCGCAAAACCACCGCGAACGGTCAGATTTTCTGAATAATTTAGCTGACGCGGATATGGATAGGGTGATTGTCTACAAAAACACTGGTGGTGTGGCGTTTAGCAATACCATAGCTGAAATTTTGACTCAGGTAATTAACCACGGTACGCATCATAGGGCCCAGATTGGGCAGCTGTTAAAGCAGGTTGGCGTCGATGCATTACCACCGTTAGACTTTATATTTTACATCCGCCAATAATTTTAACCTGCAGATTACATAAAATAGCTTGCATAGTGTAATTTTGCGCATCATATCCCCGATAACTATGAAGAAGATATTTCTGTTAGCTTTTGCCGCACTGGCCCTGTTCGCCTGCAATGACACAAAAAAACAAGAAAAAGCCCTGCTCGACGATGTTATAAAAATGCACGATTCTGTGATGAGCAATGATGAGCAACTGATGCACAACAAAATGAAGTTGGACACCCTGCTAAAAACAGCGAACGATACTACAAAAATCAGGATCAGTGGAATGATTACCCAAATGGATAAGGTGGAGGGCTTTATGGAAGACTGGATGCAAAAGTTTGATCCGGCGCCTAAAGGTAAATCGCACGATTATTTTATGGCTTACATGACTGCTCAAAAGATCCGCATTGGCAGAATTGACTCTATGATGAGAGAAGCGATTAAAACATCAGGCGAATATCTGAAAGCTAAAACAAAATAACATGAAGAGACTAATTGGTGCAATGGCGGTGCTATTTTTAGCAAGCGCCTGTAAGTTTAATTCGGCGGGAAACAATACCTTGCCTATTTATGGCAACCGCACGCCGGTAACTAAAACCGTGGATGGCAAAACAGTTACCGATACCCTGTATCAAACCATTCCCGATTTTAAAACCATTAACCAATACGGCGACAGCATAACCGGCAAAAGCCTGAACGGCAATATATATGTGGCCGATTTTTTCTTTACCACCTGCCCTTCTATCTGCCCGGTTATGCACCGCAACATGCTCAATGTTTACCAGGCTTATAAAAACGATAAGGATGTAAAGATCATCTCCTACACTATTGACCCAAAACATGACAGCGTTAATGTATTAAAGAAATATGCCGACAAACTGGGCATAGCCGGTAACACATGGTGGCTGCTGCAAGGCAAAAAAGAAGAAATTTATAAGCTGTCTGAGAGCTACCTGGTGCGTAAGCCCGAAGAAGACGCCAAACAACTGTTTATTCACGACGGATATTTTATTTTGGTCGACAAGCAAAAACGCATTCGCGGCACCTATGACGGCACCGTGCCCGACCAGGTAAATCACCTCATTGCCAATATCAAGATCCTTAAAGCCGAGCCTGACCAGAAATGAAACTAAAGGTAATAAGCGCATTATGTCTGCTATCGGCCATACTCATCTACGCATGCCATAACGACGCCAATATCACCTTTAAACGCTATTATACCACCGGGAAGGTAATTTATACTGCCCATTGCCAAAATTGTCACGGCAGCGACGGACAGGGCCTATCAGCACTAATGCCGCCGTTAACTGACACAGCCTTCCTGCGTAAAAACAAAGCCGATCTCTCCTGCTTTATTAAATACGGACTGAAAGACAAAATACTCATTGTAAATAAAAAGGCCTACGATGCCGACATGCCCGCCTCTGACCTGGCTCCCATTGAAATTGCCGAGGTGCTGACCTATATAACCAATTCATTTGGAAATAATCAGGGATTGATCACATTGCAGCAGGCTGAGGCCGATTTGTTAAAGTGTAAATAAGAACGTCCTCTACCACGGATGAAGATTTTCTTTATCCCTCCATCGTCTTTCCCGCCGATTTATTCACCCCTAACTCAATCACCTGCAAATCCTGAATTTTATTTCTGTCAATACTAAAACGCATTAGCGTACGCACTTTTTGCCAACCTTGCTTACCGGCCGCGCCGGGATTAAGATGCAAACAGTTGATCTTCTTATCAAAGATCACTTTCAAAATATGCGAATGCCCCGAGATAAACAATTGCGGCGGATTAGCATAAATCTCATTCCGGATACGCAGATCATACCTGTCAGGATAGCCTCCTATATGCGTCATCCAGACATCTACATCCTCGCATTTAAAACGCAGGTTTTCGGGATATTGCTGGCGTATCTCTTTGCCATCGATATTACCATAAACGCCTCGTAGCGGTTTAAAGGCGGTCAGCTTATCAACCAAAGCCATATTGCCAAAATCACCTGCATGCCATATTTCGTCGCAATTTTCAAAGTGCTTAAAAACCGCATCGTCAAGGAAACTGTGCGTGTCAGATATAAGGCCGATCTTAGTCATTAAGCGAAGATAGTAAAGAAAGGCCTTAACGTATCCTGGTATTGTTGCGAATAGATTTTTGGCGCGTTGTAAATAACGAATTTGCTGCTATCTTGATTAGTTTTATTTATACCGAATATCAACATTTCGCGATGCGCTTCACTATCCGGATAACTTAAAACCTGAATGGTGCTTTGAAGATTTAAATCGACTGACCGGGCTATATCTTTAACTAAATCAGCCGTTTGCATCGGCAATATCAACCAAAAACTACCGCCATCAGTTAAATGGTTTGCTGCCGACGTGACCAATCGCTCAAAAAAATCAGCATCCGCATGTTTAGCCAAAGCTTTCCTTTCGCCCGGCGACTCCAAGGAATTAATATAAAAAGGCGGGTTGGATACAATCAGGTCAAATTTTTCCTGCGGATGCCCCTTAAAAAATCTTTCAAAATCGCCCGTGTACAAAGTTAATCTATCAGCAAACGGCGAGTTAAAAAAGTTTTTCTTAGCTGTCTCTGCTGCCGATTCATCAATCTCAACCGCATCGATCAGTGCTTCAGAAAAACGCTGGGCCAGCATCAGGGCTATCACGCCTGTACCTGTGCCAATATCAAGGATTGCTTTTGGTCGATCAGCTTCAGACAACGCGCCAAGCAGCACACCATCAGTATTGATCTTCATGGCGCAGTTGGTTTGGTCTATATTGAATTGTTTGAAGCGGAACATTAGGTCGATATTTATAAATTACTTAAATTTGATTATGCCTGAACTATTTAGACTTTTTGGAATCAGATTTTTCTTCTTTAGCAATGAGCATTTACCCATTCATGTTCATATAGAAAATGGCGACGGAGATGCTAAGTTTGAAATAAAGCCTGTTAAACTAATATTGAATAACGGTATTAAAAACAAAGATATCAAACTCGCAGAGAGTATAATTGAAGAAAATGAGGAGATGATTGAAAAGCGATGGAACGAATATTTTAAAAAATGATTATGATTACTATAAATTCAGTTTGGTTTAGTGGCGACGATATTTGTGTCAAAATGAGTGACGGAAAAATCGTTCAAACTCCTATAGGCTCATATCCTAATTTAAGTAAAGGCAATACAGATCAACTTAACAAGTATGAGATAAAAGGAGGTGGTAGATGGATTCACTGGGAGGAATTGGATGAAGACCTCTCTGTTGAAGGCTTTCTGCAATTACACTAAACTACCGCTCGTAAAACTCAATCGGCAAACCATCCGGATCAGCAAAAAAGGTAAAACGCTTGCCGGTAAATTCATCAATCCTAATCGGTTCAACTTCTATGCCGTCGTCGGTAATAGCCGCTACAGCCTCCTCAATACTATCCACTTCAAAAGCCAGGTGGCGCAAGCCTGCAGCCTCGGGCCTTGACGGACGCTTGGCCGGGTCTGGAAAAGAAAAAAGCTCGATCTGGTATTGGTTGCCCACTGCCAGATCAAGCTTGTATGATTTGCGCTCCGCGCGATAATTTTCCGCTATGATTTTAAAGCCGAGTATCTGCGTATAAAAATGCTTTGATCTTTCATAATCAGAGCAGATAATAGCAATGTGATGTACCCGGTTAATCTTCAACATAAAATCGATGTCGCTTTATATTATAAAGTTTGTCATTCTGAGGATAGCGAAGAATCTTATAAGAGCGACTGGCAAAGCGAATAAGATTCTTCGCTACCCTCAGAATGACAATTACTTAGTTATTCGCCCAATATGCTATGCAATACGTTATCATAAACCAACTTAACATCGGTGATATGGCCAAATGATTGCTCATCGACATTCATATAACCATTGCTAACAGTACCCAGCAAACTAAATTCAACCTCGCTGGTCGCCATCATCTCAATGAAACGTTCCTGGTCTGCCGGAGCAACGCTCACTACTACCCTGCCCTGCGCTTCACCAAACAGGAAGGCATCTTTACGAATGTTTGCATCCGAAGAAATTTCAAATCCTAAACCATTTGGCATTGACGATTCCACCAAAGTGATGAATAAACCACCGTCAGCCACATCATGCGCCGACTGGATAACCTTGTGTTGGATAAGTTGCTTAACAATCTGGTGCATGGCATATTCTTTCTCCAGGTCAAAATACGGTGCCGGAGCAGCCAGTACTTTATGCCATGAAGCCAGGTATTGAGATGATGCAATATCGTTAACCGACTCACCGATCAGGTAAACCAGATCGTCAGGCTGTTTAAAATCGGACGTCATGATGTTTGATATATCATCCATCACACCCAGCATACCAATGGTTGGTGTCGGGAATACCGGCCCGTCGTCGGTCGACTGGTTATAAAAACTTACGTTACCACCGGTAACCGGGGTCTCAAATTTAGTACAAGCCTCGCCCATACCTTTTATCGCACCCACAAACTGCCAGTACACTTCAGGAACGTAGGGGTTACCAAAGTTTAAGCAGTTGGTAATGGCCACAGGTTCGCCACCGGCACAGGTAATATTACGCGCAGCCTCGGCCACAGCGATAGCTGTACCTTTATGCGGATCGGCATAAACATAACGTGAGTTACAATCTACCGTTATAACAATGGCTTTATTGGTGCCGATAACATTTACTACCGCAGCGTCACTTGGGCGGTTGGTAGTCATGGTTGACACACCTACCATCGAGTCGTACTGATCGCTAACCCAACGTTTCGAGGCGATATTGGGGTGTGATATCAAATGCTCGGCTACATCAACCAAATTTTCAGGCTCGGCGATGTCTTCGATCTTAAATTTCTGATTTTCGGCAAAGTAAGCAGGCTCTTTATACTCGCGCTCGTAAACCGGCGCGCCGCCGCCTAATACTAAATCCTCGGCAGGTACATCAGCCACTAATTTGCCGCCTGCATAGTATTCTAAGCGTTTGGTATCGGTAACCTCGCCAATAATAGCGCAGTTCAAATCCCATTTATCAAACACAGCTTCTACTTCTTTTTCACGGCCTTTGTGTACAACAATCAGCATCCGCTCCTGCGATTCTGATAACAGGATCTCGAAAGGTTTCATGTTTTCCTGGCGGGTTGGTACAGCATCCAGGTTGATCTTCATACCGTGCTCGCCTTTGGCAGACATTTCAGAGTTTGAGCAGATAATACCCGCCGCGCCCATATCTTGCATGCCCACTACCGCACCGGTTTTTATAACCTCTAAAGTAGCTTCTAATAATAATTTCTCCTGGAATGGGTCGCCCACCTGTACGGCAGGCAAATCGTTCACAGAGTCTTCAGTAATATTTTTTGAGGCAAACGCCGCGCCGTGGATACCATCTTTACCGGTAGCCGAGCCAACGATATAAACCGGGTTGCCCACACCGTATGAGGTTGCAGAAACCGTTTCGCCGGCTTTAACAATACCCGCCGAAAAAGCATTAACCAATGGGTTGATATTGTAGCAATCGTCAAAAAACAACTCGCCACCTACGGTTGGTATACCAAAAGCGTTACCATAATGGCTGATACCTTTAACAACGCCTTTAATTAACCATTTAGTTTTGTCCAGGGTAATGTCACCAAAACGTAGCGAGTTTAGCTGCGCGATAGGGCGTGCACCCATAGTAAATATATCGCGATTGATACCGCCTACGCCGGTTGCAGCACCTTGATAAGGTTCCAAAGCCGAGGGGTGGTTATGCGATTCGATCTTGAAAGCGCAGCCAATACCATCGCCCAGGTCAACCAGGCCTGCGTTCTCCTCGCCGGCTTTAGCCAGCATTCGCGGACCATCCTTAGGCAAAGTTTTTAGCCAGGTGATGGAGTTTTTATAAGAGCAGTGTTCGCTCCACATTACCGAGAAAATTGACAGCTCGGTAAAGTTGGGCACACGGCCTAATATTTCAATAATGCGTTCGTATTCAGTTGGCAGTAAGCCTAAATCTTTGGCGGTTTCAACGGTGGTAAGTTCCTGCGTCTCCAATGTTATATATTTTTATGAAAGGATGCGCAAAAGTACGGAAAAAGGGTGAAAGGCGAAAGATAAAAGGTAAAGGCCTGAATAAGGAATATAAGGTAAAAGACGAAAGGTAAAAGGACTGTGCCGGGTATGCAGGCAAAGACAAAAAATAAATTAATTTAAATAACCGGGGGCAGCAAAATATCCCTTTCTCCTTTTACCTTTCTCTACCTTCAAACCTCAAAACTTAATTAGCCAGGGTAAAGTTTACCGGCAAAGTTAGCTGCACACGCACCGGGCGGCCATTTTGCATCCCCGGTTTCCAGGGTTTAGCCAGTTTTAAAACGCGGACCGCCTCTTCGTCCATTCCATACCCTGGCCCGCGTTCAACTTTTATGCTCGATATATGTCCGTCTTTTTCAATAATAAAAGTTACAAATACTTTACCGCTTACCTCATTTTCCATAGCTTTATCAGGGTAATGTATGTTTGATTGCAGGAACCTGGCCCAGGCCGCCTCGCCGCCTACCGGCTGCGGCATTACTTCTACTGCTTTATAAGTAGTTTCAGCTCCGTCGCCTGCAGCATTATCAAGCCCTGTGCCTATGCCGGTTTTATCTGAGCCATTGCCTGCGTTTATTCCGGCAGCGCCATTCTTAATATCTATAGGGCCTACCGCCCCTTTTATATCCTCTATTTTTGGAGGCTCAACTGCAAGGGGGTCGGGCGCAACAACCATAGGCACAAACCTTGTCGTATTAACAGGCGTTGATGCCGGGGCGGCAGGTTTCGGGGCTTGAACTTTTGGTTTTGGAGGTTGTATTTTAGGTGCAGGCGGCATTTTATAAACCTGCAAATCTGTCTTAATCATTACCACAGCATCCGCAATATGTTTAGGTTTAATAACAATGCCAATTACCCCAACCAAAAATGCCACACTAAATACACCAATAATAAAAGATTTTAAGACCGTTTCTGAATGATGCTGCCTAAGGTAATAAGCCCCATATTCCTTGTTGCGTTTAGCAAATACAAGTTCGAGCCACTCGGACTTGCATAAATTAAAGTTTGTAATAAGCATAGTGATTAAAAGTTAAAGTTTAATACAATAACGCTTACCATATACCAGTTGTTGCAACAATATTGCTTTTTGCTAATTTTGCAACAGTATTGCATTTTAATATTTCTGCTGATAATTTTATCCTCAATTTTTAATCACATTTATTATTTTAATGCAATATCGTTGCAATTAAAAACATAGAAAAGATCGCCCTAAAACAAAAAACTGTCCCGTTTTAGACGGGACAGCTCCTTTTTTTAAACAATTGGTACCTATTTCTTAGAACGCATATACCGCAGCTACTAAAAATTGAGAAGCCGTTTTGGTTGGCGCACCGTTGTTATCGGTAAAAATCTGGTTTTTACCATTGTCTAATCTCACCTCCGGAATAAAAGTCAGCGGCCCCGATTTAACGTTAGCAGTTAAAGTAAAAGCGGTAATGCTGCTGGCAGGTGTAGTACCATTGTCTTTAATGTTAAAGTACTCGCCTCTTAACCCCAAAGTAACCGCACTTGATACAGCCAGCTGCGGGTATAGCGCAACACCGTCATAACCACCTTTACCGGCGCCGTTTGATGCAGTATAGTTAGCAGCATTTAAGCCTAATTTGAAAGCACTGGTTATTTGATAAGCCGTGGTTAAATCTAATACCGTTCCTGAAGTTGGTGTGGTGTTATTAGATGTTAACACGTTTAAATAAGCTGTCCATCCGGTAACCGGAGCAATCATTAATTGCGCACCAAAAGCACCTATGTTATGCACTGCGGTATAAACGTTCCACTGATCATTAAATGCACCCACCATTAAACTAACAGCCGGCGAGAAAGTATAGGTAGCTTTAATACCAGCATTCTGGAACGGACCTGCGGTAAATAGGTATGAAGTTGAATAGTTAAAATTAGCCACCGGCGATATCACTTCATAACCGATAAATGTACTCATATAACCACCGGTTAAGTTGAATTTATCAGTCACATCATAAGAAACATATAAGTTTTGGATATGATAGAACTGACCTGTGGGGCTGGTTGGCAATGACTGCTCCTGGCCTCTGGGTCCAAACGATACCTCGCCTGCAAAAGCTGCTTTACCCACTTTCTTTTTAACAGCCAGGTCAAGCATGCCTATCGAGAACGAATTCTGATCGCTGGCAAAGCTTGTGCCGATGTTTTTATGACCGGACAGATCATACTTATAATAGACATCTGCAGACCCCGAGATCAACAAAGGCGCATCGCTGGTCGTTTTTACGGTATCCTGAGCTTTTGAGGCCAAGCTAAACGCAGATACACCAAGGAATAATAGTAATAGTTTTTTCATGATTTAATGGATAAGTGTTAATTGATGATTTGTTTTCTATTTAATAGAAGCATTGTTATGGTTTTCTTTATTAATTATTAACCACACCGCCTTTCAATTGAATATTCTGTTAA
>DATCXS010000350.1:0-2799 GCA_036565645.1 Mucilaginibacter sp. | reverse complement strand
ATCTTCCAGCACCACCGCATTTTTTATAGCTACCGAACGGTGTACCATCCAGCCGGCAGGAGTTGACAGATCGCTTTTTTTAAGCTGGTTCCAATAGTCTGCATCGCAGATCAAGCCATGCTTCAGCATTTCGGCCGATCCTGAAAGGATTTGGCGGGCGGGAAGTGTTTTTAAGAATTTATCTTCAATAAATACCGCTTTGGGTTGTGTAAATGTGCCAATGACATTCTTAATGCTATTAATGTCGATACCAGTTTTGCCACCAACTGATGCATCGACCTGCGAAAGCAGGGTAGTGGGCACATGTACAAAATCGATACCACGTTTAAAGGTTGAAGCTGCAAAACCGCCTAAATCGCTGATAACACCGCCGCCCAGGTTAATCAATAAACTCTGCCGATCGGCACCAAAATCAATCAGCATTTTCCATACGCCGATGCAAAAATCAATATCTTTGCTTTCTTCGCCTGCGGCGATTTCTATAATATCAAAATTGTCAGGATTACCCAGTTGCTCTCTTAATAACGGCAGGCAATACTTGCCGGTATTTTCATCAGTCAAAACAAAGAAACGTGAGTAACGCCCTTTTTCGATGAAGGTGGCCAGTTCGTTTAAACTGTTCTCAAAGTATATATTGTAATTATTACTCTCAATGATATTCATAACATCAACTGTGCAGCTATCCGTATCTACTGTACTCATAAATTAAATCACTTTTATTTTGTTACCTCTAAATTCAACCACATCGCCTTTTTTTACTTTTAAGCGCTTGCGGTAATCAACCTCGCCGTTATATGTTACTTCGCCTTGGTCTACAACTATTTGTGCTTCGCCCCCGGTTGAAACCAGGTTAGTAGCTTTTAATAACTGTATCATTGGGATGTAATCGCCGGTAACTTTGAACTCTTGCATTGGGCAGCAAAAATAAACTATTCGCAGAATAATGAGTTATGTAACTATCATTTTATAATTTTGCAGCACGCTAATGATTCATTTTAACCGTGTTACCGGTTTACGGGCGGCAAAACGTGGATCATCAATTATAACTATGACCCAAAAATACAGCTTGTCTTTTGAGAATACTGAAATAGCTTTCCGTCATTCGTCAAATGCTGATCTAAAACGCGCCTATTGGCTTTTCAAAATCATCAACGTAAATTTCCTGGTAAAAATTGGCCCACCCATTACCAATTTTGCTATTAAGATAGGCTTACCCGTAAAGGGATTGATCAAGGCCACCATCTTCAAACATTTTTGCGGTGGCGAAACCATCCGCGAATGCGAAAGTACCATCAAAACCTTAGAGCGGGGTGGGGTAGGTACGATCCTGGATTACTCGGTAGAAGGCGAGGATAACGAAAAAGTTTTTGACGAAACCTGCGAAGAGATCATCCGTACCATAAAACGTGCTAATAAGGACAAAGCTATTCCCATCACGGTTTTCAAGGCGACGGGCGTAGGCCGTTTCGGCTTATTAGAAAAACTGGATGCTAATGAAAAATTGAGCGTTGCTGAGGCAGAAGAATGGCAAAAGGTACAAAACCGCGTATTAGCCATTTGCGAAAAAGCTCATTCGGTTGGTATCCCGGTGATGATTGACGCCGAGGAAACCTGGATACAGGATTCTATTGATCAGCTGGCGCTGGATATGATGCGCAAATTCAATAAAGAAAAAGCCATTGTGTATAACACTTATCAACTTTATCGCCACGATAAGCTGGCTTCAATAAAAAATGACACCGAAGTTTCGATTAAAGAGGGATTTATTTTGGGTGCTAAATTGGTTCGCGGCGCTTATATGGAAAAAGAACGCAGACGTGCCGAAGAAAAAGGCTATCCATCGCCCATACAATCTACCAAAGAGGCCAGCGATCGCGACTTTAATCTGGCTTTAGAATATTGTACGAATAACATCGACCACATAGCTTTTGTAGCCGGAACGCATAACGAGGACAGCTGCCTGTTGCTTACCCAACTAATTGAAGCTAAAAATATCGATCATAAACACCCGCATATATATTTTGCACAGTTATTAGGTATGAGCGATAACCTGAGCTTCAATTTGGCTGATGCCGGATATCTGGTAGCCAAATACGTTCCGTACGGCCCCATCAAGGCGGTGTTGCCATACTTATTTCGCCGCGCACAGGAAAACACCGCCATTGCAGGCCAAATGAGCCGCGAGTTGGGCCTGATCGTCGGGGAAAAGAAACGCCGCGGAATATAGTATTATAATAATCCGTTATTCTTAAAATATTCCTGGATATTATCCGGTGCAGTCATTAAATAAGTTTGCAGACCAAGCTTTTTGGCGGTCTCTAAATGCTGCGGACTGTCGTCAATGAACAAAGTCTCAGCAGGGTCAAGGCTGTTTTCTTGCAATACTTGTTCAAATATCCCCGCATCGGGCTTGCGTTTACCCACCAGATGAGAGTAATAAACTTTTTCAAATAGGCCGGAGTTGTCGTCGATATTGTATTCGCGTTTCAGATAACCATGTACGTAATCGTAATGGATAGCATTGATGTTGCTGAGCAGGAAAGTACGATACTTATCTTTTAACTGTAACAATAGCTCATGATTTCCTTTGGGGATACCGATAAGAATAGCGTTCCAGGCATCATCGATTTGCTGGTCGGTTAGTTCAGGTTTATGAGTTAATTCGCGTATGCGATCTCTGAATGCCGAGGGGGTGATCTCACCACGCTCTAATGCGTTAAATACATCGTCTTGCTTACGGTGGCCATAAAACTCGTCAGCATTGTTGATGCCCAGCGCTTTCCAGGCTTCAGCTACTCT
>DATCXS010000129.1:0-2285 GCA_036565645.1 Mucilaginibacter sp. | reverse complement strand
TTCTTCGATAGCTGCAGCAGCCTCAACCGGAGCTTTACGTGCTCTTTTGCCTTCGCCGGCGATTGTAGGTTTTTCTGCACTTTCCGGAGCGTCAGCTTTAGCTTTTGCTTGTGCTGCTTCTTTTTCAGCTTCGTCGTCTTTCTCGCGTTTGCGCTCTTCCAGACCTTCCTCAATAGCTTTGATAATGATACCGGTGATCAATGAAATTGATTTGGTAGCGTCATCATTAGCCGGGATAGGGAAATCGATGTTTGAAGGATCTGAGTTAGTATCAACCATAGCAAAGGTTGGGATATTTAACTTTAATGCTTCAGATACAGCGATGTGCTCTTTTTTAACGTCGATTAAAAACAATGCAGCAGGTAAGCGATTTAAATCAGCAATACCACCTAATAAAGTTTCTAACTTAACGCGTTCACGCTGAATCATCAATCTTTCTTTTTTAGAAAGGTTGGTGTATGTACCGTCTTTAGTCAGTTTGTCGATGTTTGACATCTTTTTGATTGACTTACGTACGGTAGCAAAGTTAGTTAACATACCACCTAACCAACGTTCGGTTACAAAAGGCATATTTACCGTTTTTGCATAATCAGCAACAATATCTTTAGCTTGTTTTTTCGTAGCTACAAATAAAACTTTACGTCCTGATTTTACAATTTGTTTTATAGCTGCAGCAGCCTCTTCAACCTTTGATAAGGTTTTATTTAAATCGATAATATGGATACCGTTACGCTCCATGAAAATGTATTGAGACATTTTCGGATCCCATTTGCGGGTAAGGTGACCAAAGTGTACACCTGCTTCCAGTAACTCGTCGTATGTTGTTCTTGCCATTGTGTTGTCCTCCTTAAAATATTAACGTTTACTGAATTGGAATCTCTTACGAGCTTTCTTGCGACCTGGTTTTTTACGCTCAACCATACGGTTATCGCGGGTCATTAAACCTTTGGCGCGCAATGCAGGTTTCTTTTCAGCATCAAGTTCAACAATAGCTTTAGCAATAGCTAAACGTACGGCTTCTGCCTGCCCTTTAACACCACCACCTGCTACGTTTACTTTAACATCATATTGTCCGGCAACACCGGCAACTTCTGTTGATTGGGTAACTACGTATTGCAATGGCAATGTAGGGAAGTATTCTTTGTAATCTTTACCGTTAACGGTAATAGCACCGCTACCATCTGTAAGGTAGATACGTGCAACGGCTGTTTTTCTTCTGCCTGAAGTGTTAGTTGTTGGCATTTCTTTTTCCTTAGTGTTTTAATTAAATGGCTTTCGGGTTTTGAGCTTCATGAGGATGCTTGTCGCCTGCATAAACATGCAGATTACCAAACAATGCTTTGCCCAAACGATTTTTAGGTAACATACCACGCACCGCTTTTTCAATTACGCGCGCCGGATGTTTCGCCATTAACTCCTTAGGAGAAATGAAACGCTGACCACCCGGATAACCGGTGTAAGAAACATATTGCTTGTCGCTGAATTTGTTTCCGGTCAATTTAACCTTGTCTGCATTGATAACTATTACATTATCGCCGCAGTCTACGTTCGGGGTAAAATCTGGCTTGTTCTTTCCACGGATGATCATTGCGATCTTAGTAGACAAGCGCCCCAAAATCTCGCCTTCCGCGTCAACAACAACCCATTGTTTGTTAACGGTTTTTTTGTTGGCCGAGACAGTTTTGTAACTTAACGTATTCACTTGCTTTAAATTAAATTATTAAAATGTTAATATAACCCCGCTTTTTCGGGACTGCAAAGATACGCTTATTTCCTTTACTTGCAAGGGGTTTGCGATGATTTTGTTATTAGTTGGATTAGTTGATTGGGGATGGGGTGGTTTGGGGTTTTGAAGGCTATTAGGACCAGGATAAGGGGGCTATGCCGCTGATGTGCATTTTATTGAATTAGGCGATAGCGTGTAGGGCGATAGGTACCGATTACAAACGATATTTTCTCCGGGGATGCCTGCTTGTATGGAACACTGATACAATCATTACTATGTTATGTTTTTTGTTAACTCTGTAGAGGATAATGTACGGGAATTTATCTGTGTTAGTATGGTAAGCCTTGCCTTTAATAGGATAATGTAAAGGGTTTGCAGCAATTAAATCGATCGTATTAAAAACCTCGGCCTCAAAAATATCTCCTAAACCAGGTTGTTCTTGCTCATACCATTTCCAGCCTTCAAATATTTCCTTATGTGCTTTAGGAAGCAGATGGATGGTATAAATCATTTACCGGAATTTTTATATTCCTCTTTCATTTTGTGTAAGGATGCTTTG
>DATCXS010000083.1:0-9050 GCA_036565645.1 Mucilaginibacter sp. | reverse complement strand
GAGTTATATGTACACGGTAATTTAAGTGCCGACAAGAAAAGTTTTGTGATAGATTTTTCAGCAGGCAATAAGGTATTTGGCAAAAATGCCGCCGGTGCACCTTTTACAGCCTGTGTCCCTGTTAAATATAACGACGAAACCAGCAAAGATGAGGTTTGCCGTAACTGGTCGTTTGGTGTCAAAGCAGGGGATATGCTAAACTATAGCTGGCCGCTAAGCGCTTTCGAAAATGAAAAATATCACATCCGCGTTGATGGGCCTAACGGTTATTACCGCGAATTTAAAGGTAATGCCCAATCGCCGCAGCTCGCCATAGCTTGTCATTATGAAAAAGGCACCCCACACCTAAGCGGTAACGTGGTGGCCGAGATTATAAATCATGGCAACATAGCTCACGTAATAACTATTAAAGATAACGGCTATAAAGCTGCCGGTATCAGCAAAGCAATTCCGGCCAAAGGCAAAGTAAGTATTCCGCTTCATCTGGCTAAAAACTTTAACTGGTACGATTTCAGCGTTAGTGTTAAAGGCGACGAGGGTTTTGAGCAACGTTTCGCCGGCCACGTCGAAACCGGACATGCCTCAAAAACTGACCCGGTAATGGGCGGAGTGGTCTGATAAATTTCGATTTAAATCATCAAGCCCCGGACTACCAGTTCGGGGTTTTTGCGTTGGTAATAATCCTTTTTCGTAATTTATTAGCAAGTCTGCTTTTAATTGCTTTGATTTGTGCAATCGATTACCAATAAACCAAAAATGAGACATAAACTGTTAGCATCATGCTTTTTAGCACTGATAACTGTATGTAGCTACGCACAGAACAAACACAGCAAATCGACTTTATATCCGTCATACAAAGGATTGATCATGGCAGGTTACCAGGGCTGGTTCAGGGCAGCGGGCGATGGCAGCAACCAGCGCAGTTATGTATATGGCAATGAAAATAGCTCGGGCATTGATATGTGGCCCGATGTAACCGAATATGAAAAGACTTACGATACACCGTTTAAATTAGCCAACGGCCAAACTGCCAGATTTTTTAGCTCGGCAGACAAAAGTACCGTTGATCTGCATTTTAAATGGATGCAGCAGTATGGTGTGGACGGCGTGTTTGTACAACGCTTTTTCAATAATGCTAAAAAGGCAAATCGCACCCCCAAGGGCACCGTGGTCATCCGAAACGCATTCGAGGCGGCCTCTAAATACAAACGTGCAATAGCAGTGATGTATGACCTGTCGGGGCTGGCTGCATCAGGCGAGGATTGCTCTGCCATTATTGATGACTGGAAGTATCTGGTAGATGAAGTTAAAGTAACCAACCAGGACGGCGCAAAGACTTACCTGCACGAAAATGGTAAACCCGTAGTTGCCATCTGGGGCGTCGGTTTTCCTGACCGTCCGTACAATATCCGTAACATTGGTTTGGAGCGATTGATCGACTTTCTGAAAAACGATCCGGTTTACGGAGGTTGTGCCGTAATGTTGGGTGTGCCAAATTCATGGCGAACCTTGCGTGCCGATTGTCTGCCTGATCCTTATCTTCATGATCTGATTAAACAATGCGATATGGTATTGCCCTGGAGCGTACAGCGTTATTCGCCACTGCTGCATAACGACATGGACCGCTATCGCGACGATGTGATCGACGACATCAAATGGTGCCGCGAAAATAATATCGAATATGTACCTTGTGTGTATCCGGGTTTTAGCTGGCATAATCTAAGCCGCCGCGAGTTTCCGGACGACATTAAGCCTGTTGGCTCTATTCCGCGCGAAGGCGGGCGTTTTTACTGGCAGATGTTGTCAACCGCTATGAAAGCGGGTGCGCAGATGATCTATGTGGCCATGTTTGATGAAATTAACGAAGGAACTGCTATATTTAAGGTGACGGACAATCCGCCGGTGACAGCGCCCGGCTCGCAGACCTCGTTTGTAAATCTGGATGGTAAACCATCCGATCTGTATCTGAAGTTAACCGGCGAGGCCGCAAAAATGTTGCGTAAAGAAAAACCGCTGGTTTTTAAAACCCCTCAGTTTGACACCAAATAAAATCAATAATTATGAGCTTAAAATCAATGAATTTTAAAAGTATTTTGAATGTTATTGGCCTGTTGGCCATTTGCATTATGTTTGATGCCGGCATCGCGTTAGCTAAACCCAAACCAAAATTATTGGTGTTCAGCAAAACCAAAGGGTTTCATCACTCGTCCATAGCGGTGGGTAATACGGCGATCATCAAACTGGGCGCCGAAAACAACTTTGATGTAGATACTACCACCGATGCCTCTAAGTTCACTTTAGATAACCTGAAGCAATATTCGGCCATTGTGTTTTTGAGCACCACAGGTTTGAGTAATCAATTATTCACAGAGGATCAAAAAAACGCCCTGATGAAATACATGGAACAGGGTGGGGGCTATATGGGCATCCATGCCGCTACCGATTGCTGCTATGACTGGCAATGGTATGGTAATATGTCTGGAGCTTATTTTAAGGGCCACCCGGCACAACAGGAAGCGATTATTGATGTAGTTGATCCGTCAACCATTGCTACCAGTTTTTTGCCAAAAGAGTGGAAAAGAAAAGACGAATGGTATTCATTTAAATGGATGGCTACAGATCTGCATGTTGTTTTAAAGATCGACGAAAGCAGCTACAAGCAACCCGGCCTGCAAATGGGCGACCACCCAATGGCCTGGTATCACAACTATGATGGCGGCAGAGCGTTCTACACCGAACTGGGTCATACCGATGAATCATACGCAGATCCGCTTTATTTAAAACATATCCTGGGCGGCATCCAATACGCAATGGGAGTGAAAAAGATCAATAAATAATAGGCATACGCGCAGCATCGTGTCTCATCTATACAATCCCCCGTAGAGACGCGATGCTTCGCGTCTCCAATGCGATACGCCGCGTCTCCATCCATACAATCCCCCGTAGAGGCGCGAATACATCGCGTCTCCAAATGTGATACACCGCGTCTCTTTTTAGGCTGATTAGATTAACCAAAGATGTTAATTAGTGATCCAAATCACTGACTTAAAAGTCATAAAAAGTGATCCAAACTGATCCGCTTTTTGGAATTTTAATTTACAATGCACTAATCTTCAATTACTTACATTTTATCGGTGATCCAAACTGATACACATCCACACGTGGATCACCCCGTAGAGACGCGATGCATCGCGTCTCCTATACTCCATGCATCGCGTCTCTTATACGCGTCTCCTATACTCCATGCATCGCGTCTCCTATGCATCGTGTACAGACACGCTTCACACATAGATCAGCGCACGAGAGACTCCCATGCATCGCGTCTCTACATATATTGCGTCTCTATTCATATTTATCCGGGTCAGCATCAATAGCCGATGGGGGCGAATCCTGAACTTTAGCACCCCAGGCTTTATTCGGACGATCGCCCATCTGCAAAACCAGTGTAGCGCCGTTAACCAGGTCCTTATGCTTAAACCACGGCTTATCCAGCGCCTTGCCGTTTAAGGTAGCCCTCTGAATGTAGACATTGGTCTTAGAATTGTTAACCGCCTTAATAGTAAATACCTTACCCGACGGTAATTTAATACTCACCTGGTTAAAGCTCGGGCTGCCTATATTATAAACCGGGATACCCGGCGTAACCGGGAAAAATCCCATCATCGACAAAACAACGAATGCCGTAGTACCGCCGCCATCCTCATCGCCCGGAATACCAAACACATTGTCCGGGTACCAGGTATCCATCAGCATACGGATGCGTTTCTGCGTTTTCCAGGGAGCGCCCAGGTAATTATACAGGTAGGGGATATGATAGCTTGGCTCATTACCCATCACAAACTGGCCCACCAAACCCGAAGCATCCGGCTGGTTTAACCAGAACAGGAACTTGGGTAAACTCAGATCTTCCCTGAAAAGCTGATCCAGTTTGGCTTCGGCTTTTGCGCGGCCGCCCATCTTTTCAAACAGGCCTTTAAGGTCTTGTTTAGGTGTCCAGTTGTAGGTGTAGGAGTTGTTTTCGGTGACATATTCGCGCCCTAACAGCTTGGTATTGTACGGATATATCCAATTACCTTTTTTATCCTTGGGCCATACAAAGCCTTCCTTCGCATTATAAACATTAGCATAATTACCGGCGCGTTTCAAAAACAAAGCCTTATCCTGCGGATAACCTGCCGGGGTTGCCAGCTGCGCAATCTCCCAATCGCAAATGCTCCATTCCAGGGTGATCGAAACGCCCTCGTTACCGCGTCCTTCCCACCATTTGTCCATGTCGACACCGTCCTTGCTGCCCCGTTCTTCAGGGTGCGTCGAGTACAGGTAACCGTGCGTGTTATAAAAAGAATCGATAGCCGTTGCCGGGCCATTTCGCCACGGTAGTAAGGTGCCTTTTAAAGAGTTCTTCTTCAATCCTTCGTAAGCGGTCTTCACATCAAAGCGCAGCCCTTTACTCCAGGCATCTGCCATCCATGAAGCGGCATGATTCCCGGTCATGGCTGGCCAGTCGCCAGTCGCCAGCGCAAAGGCAGGCATCCAGCCGCTTTGCTTATACATGGTAATGTAAGAATTGATCTTTTGCGTTTCCTTTTTGGGGTCGAGGATGGTATGCAGCGGCTCGTCGGCTATGTACATATCCCAGATCCAGTTATCCACAAAAAAAGGCTCCTTGCTTTGATGTACCTGGTGGTCGTAAGCGCTGTAATACTCGCCATATTCATTAATATCAACCATCCGCTCGTAAGTGCGGTACAGGGAAGTATAAAAAGTTCGTTTTTGAGCCATAGTACCGCCCTGCACGCTGATCTGACTCAATTTTTGGTTCCAGATGGCCTTTGCTTTTTCTTTCACGGCGTTAAAATCCCAACCCGGTATTTCCGTATAAAGATTTGATTTAGCATGCTCAACGCTGATGTAAGATATGGCGTATTTAAACCTGACCGCTTTACTGTCAAACTTTGCCAGCAGATGTTTTTTCTCCTTATTGTTTTGATAAGTGATCTTGCTAATATCCTGATCGGTCTCCGCATAAAAATAAGCTTTAAGGCCCGATATCTCTTCAGTCCCGGTTATAACACGTTTACCCTGTTGTTCAACTATACCCGTGCCGCCGTTTAAGCCTATCCGCAAGTAGTTGTTATCCTCGTCCTGAAAGTTAGTTTGAAAGAAGCCGCTTTTAGCCGATGTGGTAAATTCTACAACAGTTCCGTTATCTTCTTCTTCGGCCTGGTAATAATAAGGTGTAGTCTTCTCTGTGGCTATGGTAAAACGTTTGCCCCAAAAACTATCATCTACTTTTCCTTTCAAGGGTAGAAACTGGAACGCATATTCCGTACGATGTGATACCACGCAAAGCGGGAAGAACATGATCTGATCGTCCAGCTGATCCTGCTTCATCGGGAATGTTCGTAACATGGAATTAGGCAGATGCACGGTTTGCCGTGTAGGTTGTAACACAATACCCGAACCACCTATGGTTGGATCAACATAATCAAGCGGCGATAACTCGTGCATTCTTTTTTGCTGCGCGATGGCAGTGCCGGCTAATAAAATGGTAAATGCTGTTAATAAATATTTCTTCATAACCCTACCATTTATTGTTTAAGTAAAGCGAATTACCATCGCACGGCGGTGCATCATCAGGTGCGGCACCCCAGCTTTTATTAGGGCGGTTACCCATTTTAAAGTTGATGGTAGCGCCATTCACCAAATCGGTATGCGTAAACCACGGTCTGTTCAGCGCCGAGCCATTTAGCGTAGCGCTTTGGATGTATTTATTATCGCCGGAGCTATTCGGTGCATTGATAGTAAAGACTTTCCCATTGGGTAAATTGATAGTAACCTTAGTGAACACCGGGCTGCCAATATTATAAACCGGAATGCCTGCCGTAACCGGGAAAAATCCCATCATCGAAAACACCACGAACGAGGTCATGCCGCCGCCATCTTCATCCCCGGGAATACCAAACAGGTTGTCGGTATACCAGGTATTCAGCAGCATACGGATGCGTTTCTGGGTTTTCCAGGGCGCACCCATATAATTGTACAGGTAGGGGATATGAAAGCTCGGCTCATTACCCATTACAAATTGACCAACAAGGCCCGATGCATCCGGTTGGGTTTTCCAGAAGATGAATTTGGCAGTACCTAAGTCTTCCCGAAACAACTGATCCAGTTTGGCCTCGGCTTTTTTGGTGCCGCCCATCAGGTTAAACAATCCCTTAAAGTCGTGCTTCACCACCCAATTGTAAGTATAGGCGTTGTTCTCCGTAAAAAACTCACGACCGGCAGCCTTCGGGTCCATGTCTATCCATTTGCCGTCTTTATCTTTGGCCCACATAAAACCTTTGTCTTTCCTGTAAACGTTCTGATAGTTCTTTGACCTGGCCATGAAAAGCTTTTCATCATCAGGTTTATTCAGTTCAGCAGCCAGGCGGCTGATGTTCCAGTCGCTATAGCTGTTTTCTAAAGTCACAGAAACAGCCTGGCGTTTTTCCCAAACTTTCTCTACTTGCGGTACAGTCTCCGGTTCGCCATAATGTAAGCCGGGCATATAGCCGTGTTTATTATAGAATGAATCAAGTACCGTCGCCGGTCCGTTGTTCCAGGGCAGGAGCGTGGCTTCTAAAGAGTTTTTACGCAAGCCTGCATACGCAGTCTTTAAATCAAAATTACGCAAGCCTTTAAACCAGGCATCAGCCATCCACGAGGCAGCATGATTACCGGTCATCGCAGGCCAATCGCCAAATATCAACGCAAATGACGGCATCCAGCCGCTTTGCTGGTACATGGTAATATAAGAGTTGATCTTATCCTGTTCTTTAGCCGGGTCAAGTATCATGTGCAGCGGACCGAGCGCAATATAGGTATCCCAGATCCAATTATCTACAAAGAACGGCCTGGTACTTTGATGTACAGCATGGTCATAAGCACTGTAATATTTGCCATGCTCGTTAATATCCACCATCCGCTCATAGCAACGGTAAAGCGAGGTATAGAAAACTCGTTTTTGCGCCAGCGTACCGCCCTCTACATTAATTTGCGACATTACCTTATTCCAGGCGTTATAAGCTGTAGTTTTTACCTTGTTAAAATCCCAGCCTGGTATATCGGCATGCAAGTTCTCTTTAGCTTGTGCTATGCTGATGTAGGATATAGCATATTTGAAACTGATATTCTTGGGTGCTTTAATCAGTACATTCTTGGTTTTATTTGCCGCTTCTACCAGGTCGCCATTAGCCTCTGCATAAAAGTAAGCTTTCATACCGTGAAAAACCTCTGTGCCGGTAAGTGTGCGTTTATTGGTCAGGTTAATCTGACCATCCTCATTCAGAATACCCAATCGCAAATAATTGTCCGTATTCTTTTTAAAAGCGATTTTGAAAAAGCCGCTTTTTTTCGATGGTACAAATTCTATCAGGTTACCCTCATCGCCTAATTCTGATTTATAATAATAAGGAGTAAGCACTTCATAATTATATACTTGTTTCTTGTTCCAAAGTGCATTGGTATTCGTACCGTTCACCGGCATAAAGCTGAATAGCGAAACCACACGATGCGATGCAATAGTCAACGGAAAGTATGAAATCTGATCGTCCAAAGCGTCTTTCCGCACTGGGAAAACCCGGATCAATTCATTAGGTAATTGCACAGTTGGCCGGGTAGGTTCTAATATCAGACCAACACCACCAATTGAAGGGTCGACATAGCTTAGATTAGATTTCTTTTGCTGCCCCATTGCATCGCCACAAAACAGCAATAAACAGGCAAAAACTACTTTAAAGTTTTTCATCTGATAAAATTCTTATTTTAGGATAATTGGTAAAGAGCTTATAGCCCGCCTGACTTGATAAAGATTAAGTCCGCGATAAATATAGAAGAAATAATCATATCTTGTATATACAACCTAAAATTGGTAGTTTTAAATATCGTATTAAATATAGTTAAGATTAACGGCTCGTCATTTCTGTTAAACAGTATTATGTTGTCTTTTATAAAGCAGGTTGTAATACTATTTTTAGGTAATTTTATGATGCAATTAACTCTTGTGCCAATATTATATTAAAATTGGCTATTTAATGAAAGTTTTCTATCAGTCATTGTTCTTTCTTTGTACTAACATTATAAACCAATATTATAATCCTAATTTAATGAAAAAGTTACTTTTTATCCTGGCTGCCGTTACGGTAGCATTTAATTGTCGCGCACAGCAAGGCGAAAAATTTAATGGCTTAGATATGAATCTGAGCAATTTGTCAAAAGTATCTGATGCGCAGTCGCGCTCTATAAGTCCTGAGAATTTTACAGGCGAAAAAGGTAAGGGCGGCATGGCCGATCCTGTAAAAGATAAAGGTAAGCGTAATGTAGCTAACGCTTCTAACGCTGCCCGCGAATTGGGTCAGGGTTGGAAGGTTAATCCATATATCATTATAAACCCTGGCGAGACCATCACCATTGCCGAAATGGAAGGCCCGGGCGCTATCCAACATATCTGGATGACTCCAACAGGCAACTGGCGCTTATCTATTCTTCGTGTTTATTGGGATGACGAAACCACACCATCCATTGAAGCTCCTGTAGGTGCATTCTTTGGTATGGGTTGGAATCAGTATGCTCCAATCAACTCATTGCCGGTTACTGTGAACCCGGGCAGCGCATTTAACTGCTACTGGAAAATGCCTTTCCGCAAAAAATGCCGCATCACTATGGAAAATATGGATGAGCGCGCAATGAGCCTTTACTATCAGGTAGATTATACCTTAACAAAAGTTGCGGATAACGAAGCTTATTTCCATGCACAATTCAGAAAATCAACACCTAACGATCATTCAGTTTATACCATACTGGACGGTGTTAAAGGTAAGGGCCAATACGTAGGTGTTTATATGGGTGTTGACGTAAATAACAATGGCTGGTGGGGCGAAGGCGAGATTAAATTCTATTTGGATGGCGACTCGAAATTTGCAACCATAGTAGGTACCGGTACCGAGGATTATTTCTGCGGATCATACGATTTTGACACCCGCAAACGTAATGCTGCCGGAGGCGAAGAT
>DATCXS010000139.1:0-3041 GCA_036565645.1 Mucilaginibacter sp. | reverse complement strand
TTGGCAGCCGTTGCCTCGTTAAAAAGGTATGGACCTGAATGATCCTCCATTGCAATGGAACTTTTAAATTTATCAGCACTATCAGCAGTTGAATATCCAATAATTTGTTTTCCTGTAATTTTCATAAGTAGTATTTGGGGATATTTATCCCAATTTTTTAGTCACACCAGACACGATCACTTTATTAACGGGTATTTCACCATAAACCACATCCAGGTGCGGAACACCCGCCTTTAAGGTTACCGTACCAAACCCGGTAGCCGTTGACAGGAAACTGGTAAAATCTCCAATACGTGAATCAATATGCAGGTTTTTATCTATTGCGTCATAACGTACACCTGTAAGCCCCTCTATCATGCCATAACTTGACATGGCGCGCGCATACCAATGGCCGCATTCATATTCATTAAACGGATTACGTACTTCGCCATCGTACCTGTCACGGCAAGCACGAACAATGTCCAGACCTTTTTGAACTTCGCCCATCAGCATCAGGTGCGATGCCACCTGGTATTCGATACCGGTCCACACCTCGTTGCTGTAAACAAACGGCAGTGACAACATGCCACCCTTTGGCCATGAGCAAAGCAGTAAGCCCCCTTCATCGCCAATAGCAAAGGTGGGGCGTTGCGGATTAGAATGCTCGTGCAGATTGCTTTTAAAGTTATAACGATGTACCGACGCAAGGTGGTTCCGGGTCATTTGTTTATCCAATGGATCGCCCAGGCCGCACATTCTTGACAACCATCCGCCCATCACGCCGTCAGAAAGCACACCCGTGCCATATTGGTATTTCGGGCCTTCTTTTTCGAGTATCGCTCTGGCCTCGGGCGTATATCCCGTAGCGAACGATTGTACTTTGGTAGGATCGGGCGCTTGCAGCTCTTTCCATTCTATTTTCTGGAAGAAATATTCGCCGTTATACAGCTCGCTCTCCATGTACTTTTTGCCTTTGGCGTATAGTGTTTCATAGCGCTGCACATTTTTACCCAGGGCTTTACCCATGGTAATAATCGAGTTTAACGCACCCAGGTAAAAACTGGTAGCAAAGCCTGTCGGCCCCCAAAATTCAATATCGTAGGTATTATGGTGCGGTTCCTGGATAACACCATTACCTTTAGGGTCCCAGGTCTTGATGCAATAATCAAGACTAGTTTGTACCTTCGGATAGATTGATCTCAGCCATTCGGTATCGCCGCTGATGCGCCATTCGCGATGCACTTTCATAATGCCGCCCAATTGCCCGTCAGACGCAGCATGGAAATTATGGACCACGCGTGTAATCGGCAAGTTTGAGCGGAACATCTGGTGACCTTCGGCATTTTGGCTTTCATTAAATTCCGTATCGCGCAAGCTGCGCTCTAAGGTTGGAAACAGATGTGAAACAGCCTGCGCGTAGTTCCAAACATGGGTACATGAGCCATGACAGCTACCCCAACTATCTCCTGTACCTTCCCAGCACCAAAAGCGGCCATCATGCTGCCTTAATACCGTAGTCGACTTCAAAATGGTGAGGTTGGCTGCTATTGCCTCTGTAACTTCGGGCGGTAATGTGCTTTTATAAAATGTGTCGGTAAACAGTTTGGTCTTTTTGCGCAGACCTGCATAGTTACTTGTCCAGTAATTGGCTACATCCTCAATATTTTTAAATTGGCTGCTGTACCACGGTTTATGATACTTCAATAATGGATCAGCCTCAACTTTTGCTTTATCTGCCGGGTCAACCTCGCCCATGTGCAGTTTGGTGTTGGGCACATACCAGGCCATCATCAGGCGGATAGTCTTCTCTTCGCCTGGTTTTAGCTTGAAAGGCACAAATAGCGATGCTCCGGGTGCACCGGCATCTACCGGCAGATTATTTTTAGTCTGATGATTTTGGATACCTTTCCACGCCATCGTCAAACCATCAAACCAGCCGCCTCTGAACCAGCAATGATCTACAATTGTAGCAGCATCATCAGTATAGATGGCAAAATCACCTTGTTTCTGCGGATCTTCTTTAGTGCCATCAGCTGAAAGCACAAAGCCGTTTTTTATAGACTTCACCGAGCTTTTGGTAGCCGGTTGCTCCATAAAATTACGGCTGTTGTATGAAAAAATGCAATCCTGCGATTTGCCGCTGGTATTTTTGAAATGATATTCAAGGCCCCCTACCGGTAAACTTGCACTATCGGCATCTGTAGGAATGAATGGACTCCAACCTTTTATATCGACATGCAAAGGGATATCCTTATCAAATAAGGTAATATCAGCAAACGGAAAACGGGCAGAAAACTCAGCCGACTCAAAACGAGCCAAACCCCAGGTAGCACCGCCGGTACCCCCTAAACCTGCATCGTGATTGCCAAATTTTTTCCAGGTTGGTACTTTTGCCTCTAACACTTTGGCGCCGTTAGGTACACCTTTGACGCTGATGGCAGCAAACATAGCCGGCTCATTGAACACATCCGGGTTATTACGTACCGACATGTGCGACAATGCGCCTGTACCTTCCAGGCAGAACATACCTGCCCCGATGCCGCCTATCGGGAAGGCCACGCGATTTAAATGCTGCCCGTTGTAGGGCGCATTGTATTTACGTTTACCCGGTGCAACAGCAACTAAAGCATTTTCTTCTGCCGATGTTTTCTCTGCAGCCTTTAAGCGACCGACCGGCAAAAATGCCGCCATCCCTCCCACACCTAAATTCCTGAGGAACCCGCGGCGACCTGACCCGTTCTTCATATCAGATTAATTTCAATTATATACTCAATTAGTTGATCTCTAACTCGTCTTTTGACGGCAGTTTAGGATACGCTCCATGAGCACCTTGCTGGTACCAAAATGCTACAGAAATAATGTCTGAATGCTGCGCTAAATATCTGCCGCCCGATTTCCAACCCAAATCCTGAATAGTAACCTTCAAATCTTTATCAAAACGGATTGGATCCTGGATATGCCATCTGTACAAACCAAAGCGCTGCCTGATAGAATAATGGCCGTCGCCCCTTATAACTTGCGGTAAACCGGTGTAAGCCGTCGAGAATTCTGTATAGGCTACA
>DATCXS010000141.1:0-9694 GCA_036565645.1 Mucilaginibacter sp. | reverse complement strand
ATAAAAAATCCGGAAACTTAATTTGTGATTTACCTATACCGGACGGGCTATTTGAACGAGAAATATTTATTGATTGTGGTCATTCAATGTTAAGGAGATTTCAAGTTGAAGGTCAGAAGATGAAAGGCGAACAAGTCTTTGACCGCTTGCTAACAACCTATTAATATCAGTGCATTCCAACCTTTCATTTCTCCGGCCACTTGTTTCATCTTGTTTCACTCAATTTTTATAACACGCTCATTATAAGCACATTACTCTATAATCTTGTTTCACTTATTTCATTCTGTTTCACTTGTTTCACCCTCGCGTGAAACAAAACAAGACCTAACGCCAAAGAAAATCCGTAATTTTGAACACATCTCCTGCGCGATAAACGTACATGAAAAAACATCTTCAACACCCGGTTTTTAAAACGCTGTCGGATATAGCCGGCGAGAAAGGGCTGGCTGTTTACGCCATAGGCGGCTTTGTGCGCGATATTTTCCTGAAGCGACCGTCTAAGGACATCGACATTGTGGTTATTGGTAATGGTATTGCTTTCGCTGAAGCTGTAGCCAATAAGCTGAAAGTTAAGCTGGCGGTATATAAGAACTTTGGCACTGCCTCGTTACGATACCAGGACCTGGAAGTAGAATTTGTAGGCGCGCGTAAAGAGTCGTACCGGAGTAATTCCCGCAAACCTATTGTAGAGAATGGCACCCTTGAAGATGACCAGAAACGCCGCGACTTTACCATAAATGCCCTGGCTATTGCCCTTCATCCTGATACTAATGGCGAACTGATTGATCCGTTTAATGGCATTGACGACTTAAACGCAAAACTGATCAGAACGCCGCTTAACCCTATTGAGACTTTTTCTGACGATCCGCTGCGGATGATGCGGGCAATAAGGTTTGCATCGCAGTTAAATTTCAAGATTGACGGGCGGGCTATTGAAGCCATTAAAAATAATGCCGACCGGATCAGCATTGTGTCACAGGAGCGGATAACCGATGAACTGAATAAGATCATCCTGTCTAAAAAGCCGTCCATAGGTTTTAACTATCTTTTTGATACCGGCCTGCTGCATAAGATCTTCCCGCAGATGACGGCGCTGTATGGTGTCGACTATATTGATGGGCGCGGACATAAAGATAATTTTTACCATACCCTGCAGGTGCTGGACAATATTTGCGAAACCACAGACGATTTGTGGTTACGCTGGGCAGCCATTTTGCATGATATTGCCAAACCCGCCACCAAACGCTTTGAACCCGGCCACGGCTGGACCTTTCATGGCCATGAGGACAAAGGTGCGCGCATGGTACCCAAGATATTTGCCCAACTAAAGCTGCCACTCAATGAAAAGATGAAGCAGGTGCAAAAACTGGTGATGCTGCATTTACGGCCTATTGTGCTGTCGCAGTCGATAGTTACCGATTCGGCCGTGAGGCGCCTGCTGTTTGAGGCAGGTGATGATATTGAAGGGCTGATGCTGTTGTGTAAAGCAGACGTTACTACCAAAAATGAATACAAAGTCAAGAAGTATCGCAACAATTTTGAGCTGGTTCAGCAAAAATTAAAAGACGTTGAGGAGCGCGACAGCATACGTAACTGGCAGCCGCCTGTAACCGGTACTGATATTATGGAATTATTCGGCATTAAAGAGGGCCGCGAGGTGGGAATGATCAAAAATAAAATACGCGAAGCCATTCTGGAAGGCGATATCCCGAACTCGCGGCCGGAAGCAATTGCCTATACAATTAAGGCCGGCGAAGAAATTGGCTTAAAAGTTGTGGCAAACTCAAACACAAATTAAAATATTACTTTTACCAAAAAATCTATTACACTACACAATGGCACTATACAGGTTTAGAGTTACTTTTGAAGATTACGACGATGTAACCCGAGAAATCGACATTAAATCAACTCAAACATTTGAAGATCTTCACCGCGCGATACACCAGTCGACCGGTTATAACGCCGAATATCCTTCATCGTTTTATGTTAGTAATGATCAATGGATAAAAGGCGAAGAAGTGACTTATTTGCCAAACCAAAGACGTATTGACCGTGGCGTGGCGCTTATGGATAAAGTAAAACTAAGCAGTCGTATTGATGATCCGCATCAAAAGTTTTATTACATCTTTAACTTTGACCGTCCGTTTGATTTTCATATTGAATTGATGAAGATCATTCTGGATGAGACGCCGGGCGTTACTTACCCTGCCATAATCAAATCAACAGGCGACGCACCAAGACAGTTTGTTACCGTGGCCGATGCAGCAACTGCTGCGACAGCCGAAGACAGCGGCGACTTTGACTTTCTGAATGAAATGGGCATGAACCATGACGATACTGAAGATTTTACTGAGGTGGATGAAACCGGCGAAGCCGTAAGCAGCGAGCATGACGAGGAAGAGGAAGAAGACGAGTTTGGAAGTGAGTTTGCCGACGACGACAATTACGAAGACGAAAGCAGATCATCGCACGACGATTATTAATTAAATTGATAGTCTATAATCAATAGACCATAATATAAACCTCATTGTCATCCCGAATGATAGTGAGAGATCTATACACGAATAAGAATTGCGTGTGTATAGATTTTTCGCGATGCCCGAAATGACATGATGTTTAAAAAATATTCGTGAATCATCAATCTCCAAAAACCCTGATCGTTATTGCCGGGCCCACCGCATCGGGTAAAACTGCGGCGGCTATCAGCCTGGCCCGGCATTATAAAACGGTTATCCTTTCGGCCGATTCACGGCAATTTTATCGCGAAATGTCTATCGGCACAGCTAAACCCAGTTGGATTGAGCTGGCAGCAGCTAAACATTATTTTATCGACTCGCATTCCATAACCGAAAACTTTTCTGTTGGCGATTTTGAAAAGCAGGCTTTAGCTTTATTAGACGAGCAATTTAAAATTCATGATGTAATTATATTAGTTGGTGGGTCGGGATTATACATCAAAGCTTTAGTTGAGGGCTTTGATGAGATCCCGCAAGCAGATACCGGGGTTAGGGAGCAACTAAATAAGGAGTTTGCTTTAAAAGGTATCGAGCCATTGCAGAAAAGGCTGAAAGAAGTTGACCCGGATTATTATAACGAAGTCGACCTGAATAATCCGCAACGTATTATTCGTGCGCTCGAGGTGCATAAAACTACAGGTAAACCATTCTCTTCTTACCGAAAAGCCGGTTTAAACAAGCGCCCGTTTAATATCCTGAAGATTGCGTTAGATATGCCCCGCGAAATATTATACCATCGTATTAACCAACGTGTGGATATGATGCTGGAGCAGGGTTTGGTTGCAGAGGCGCGTTCGCTGCTCTTTCATCGCAACCTCAATGCACTAAACACGGTAGGTTATAGCGAATTGTTCGATCATTTTGATGATAAGATCAGTCTGGAAAAAGCCATTGATCAGATCAAGCAAAACACCCGGCATTTTGCAAAGCGACAGCTAACCTGGTTCAGGAAAGACACCAATATACATTGGCTAAAGCCAGAAGATATCCGGCCCGAGATTATTGAACGGTTATTACTTGATGAGGCGTAAAAGGTACTGCCCGTAACCACTTTTTATATATTTCTGGGCGATGTTATGTAACTGCTGTTTATTGATAAAGCCCATCCGGTACGCTACTTCCTCAATACATCCTATCTTGGTGTCCTGGCGTTTTTCAATTACCCGCACAAACTCGCTGGCATCGCTTAATGAATCAAAGGTGCCGGTATCTAACCAGGCTGTGCCGCGGTCCATGACACCGACCTGCAGGGTGCCACTGGCCAGGTAGTGCTTGTTAACGTCGGTAATTTCATATTCGCCTCTGGGCGAGGGCTGCAGATTAGCAGCTATATCGACAACCTTATTATCATAAAAATATAGTCCCGGAACAGCGTAATTTGATTTTGGCTGAGCCGGTTTTTCCTCGATCGATAAAGCTTTGAAATTTTCATCGAACTCAACCACACCGTAGCGTTCCGGATCAGCAACCGGGTATGCGAATACGGCTGCACCTTCAACATTATTAAAGCTTTGCAGCAATTTACTGAAACCGCTGCCGTAAAATATATTGTCGCCTAATACCAAGGCAACCTTGTCATTACCAATAAACTCTTTGCCGATAACAAAAGCCTGGGCAAGTCCGTTAGGCACCTCCTGAACCGCGTACTGGAAATTACAACCCAGATCGTTACCATTGCCCAACAGGCGCTTAAAGCTTTCGTTATCCTCGGGTGTGGTGATAATCAGGACATCTTTGATCCCCGCCAGCATCAATACTGATAAGGGGTAATAGATCATCGGCTTATCATAAATAGGCATTAACTGCTTACTGATTGCCCGTGTTATGGGATAAAGGCGGGTACCTGAACCACCCGCTAATATAATACCTTTCATGTGTTTAGTTATTGTTGATTTTGCTTAGGCAGGTTATAAGGCTATCCCTCCAATATGGGATTTCTATGTTAAATATTTGCTTGGCTTTACTTTTATCCATAACCGAGTAGCTTGGTCGCATGGCACGCGTTGGATATTGGTCGGTCCGGATAGGATTGGCTTTAACTTTTGTACCTGAAATATCGAATATAGCACGGGCAAAATCAAACCATGAGGTTACGCCCTCGTTGGCATAGTGATAAGTTCCGTACGCCTTACTGTTGCTGTTTATTATTGTAAAGATGAATGTTGCCAGGTCGATAGCGTAAGTTGGCGTACCTACCTGATCGGCTATGATATTCAACTCGTCGCGCTCTGCACCTAACTTGAGCATGGTTTTGGCGAAGTTATTGGCATATTCAGAGTACAGCCAGCCGGTGCGAATAATAAAGTGTGCATCCAAAGCTGCAGCTACGGCCAGCTCGCCATCTAATTTGGTTTGGCCGTAAACTCCAATAGGTTTAGCCTCATCTGTTTCAATAAGCGGGTGGGCAACATCGCCCTTAAAAACAAAGTCTGTTGAAATATGGATCAACACCGAGCCGTGCGCTTTACATTTTATTGCTAAATTTTCGGCTCCGGTTACGTTAACCTTATAAGCTGTTCCTGCATCATCTTCAGCTTTGTCTACAGCAGTATAAGCTGCACAGTTAATAACGTAAGCGGGCTTATACTTGCCAAATATCCTTTCGAGATTATTTGTATCCAGGATATCCGCTTCGGCCTCGGGCAAAAAAATAACATTATTGGGGCCCTTCAATCCAACAATGCTTTTGATACATTGACCCAACTGACCCGAAGCGCCGAAGACTATAATATTATTCATGCAGAGAAATTGATGTTACTTAACTGACCGCGAAGTTATTGATTATTTGCGGCTCAAAAAAACGGCGCTACAACTTAATTTAATATCCCTGAGCCTGGACCAGCCTGTATATTTTGCAATTAAATAAGTTAAATTTGCTTAACAATAACCTGCTGAATTTGAAACAACGTATACTTCATGCTTATCATCAGTTAAGAAAAACCAATATACTGGCTAACTTTTTTAACCTTGGCAGCATCCAGATCTCTAACATACTGTTGTTGCTGCTTACCATCAGGCTTATAACCGGTGTTGTAGGCATTGCCGAGTTTGGGATAGTGATGTTTGCCAACCGGGTGGCTCAGCTTGCGGGGATAGCTATTAACTTTGGCACCAACCAGTCGGCTGTGAGAGATACAGCTTCTAACCTTGATAATCCGCAGAAATTACCAGCTGTTTTTTATAATACCATTTGGATAAGGGCCCTTGTCTTTATAGTAACGCTGGCATTGTTGCTATGCCTGCACAACGCGGGTATCCCCTACTACAACACCATATTAATGTCGACACCTATTGTGCTTGCCGAAGTATTTAATCCGCTTTGTTTTTTCATCGGCATTGAAAAGCTGAAGATATTTAATATATACAATTTAATTTTTAACGCAATAGCCGTACTGGCTTTGGTTTACTTTATCAAAGGCCCGGCCGATACCAACTGGATAAATTTTATTTTAGGATCGGGCAATGTGATTACTTATCTGGGCCTGCTGATCTACCTGCTCAGACGCTACAAGCTGTCGTTCCGTTTGCCTGTCAGAGATGAAATGTCGGTTTTGTTAAAAAGCAATTTTCACCTCACTGTTAACAACGCATCGGTCAATTTGCAGCAATCTGTTATTATTTTCGCACTGGCTAATTGGGGATCCGCTAATATTTTAGGAGCTTATACACTTTGTGACCGTGTAATTGGTCAATGCCGCAATTTATTAATCACATTGTCAAACGCTATTTATCCGAATGCGGTGCACTCCTATAACGCTGATAAAGCACACTGGAACGTCTATCGCCGTAAAACAAAATACCTGTTAGCCGGAGTTTTCTTTGCCGGCAGTATTTTACTGCTCATCTTCGCAGATCTTATAATTTGCCCCATACTGTCTAAACAACCCGATCCAACTGCTGTAATGTTTTTACGTATTATGGCTTTTGTACCTTTGATATCTGCATTCAATGTATTAAACGTGCTCGATCAGCTTTTAAAGAATAATACCGTTTACATATTCAGGATTGCGACCATTTTGCTGGTATTGGCTTTGCCTTTAGCATTTATAGCAGCTCATACAAACAATTATTTGTTGATTGGCGGCTTTACCCTGATCATTGAGTTAGCCGCCTTAATGATGTACGAATACTGTATAAAAAAACCTGCTTTGCAACATGCCTAAACCGGTAGCCCTCATATTACTGAACTGGAATACACCGGTGCATACGGCCAATTGCATTGCATCGGTTAAGCAATATTGCAATGAGGAGTTGTTTGATATTATCGTTGCTGATAATGGGTCGACTGATAATTCGCTTGAAATTTTAAAGGCGCAATACCCGGACATCACCTACATTGATAACAAAGAAAATCTTGGCTTCGCCGAAGGTAACAACCGGACAATGAGGTTCAGCATAGAACATGGATATACCTATTCGCTACTGATTAATACCGATACCTTGGTTGATGAAGATATAGTAACCCAATTAAGCCGGCATTTAGATAAACATCCTGACGCGGCAGCTGTGCAACCGGCCATTTACTGGATGCACAACCGGGCTAAAATCTGGAATGGCAGAGGCTGTTTCAATAAGTTAACAGGCAATACACCGTCGTTAACAACATTGCCTGATGCATCTGCTGATAGCTTTGAACATGCCGATTGGGTGACCGGCTGCTGCGCATTATTCAGAAATACGGCCTTGCAAAAAAGCGGCCTGCTTAATAAGCAGTTTTTTTTGTATTATGAGGATGTTGATCTATCCTTTCGCTTACGCGAATGCGGCTATGAATTGCATTACCTGCCGGGTTGCAAGATGTATCATGAAGCCGGCGCATCTGCAACCGTCAAAAAGAAAGAGGGTAATTTGAGTCCGATCATTCATTATTATATCTGCCGAAACCATATTTGGGTATTGCGCCGCTACGGTAAACCTTTATTATACCCTATTAATTTGCTGTATAACGGTGCGTATTACCTGGCGCTGCTGGCTTATTTTATTTTGCGCGGACGCAAACAGAAAGCAGGCTTTTTAATTAAAGGTATCAAAGACGGATTTTTCACAGCAAAAAACCTAATTTGGAACCCAAGTAACTATTAACCCATATCAGGAATGTTTATTTTCCCGCTTATTTTTATTATCTCGTTCTGCTTTGCTTTAAAGGAGATCTATAATGGGAATACAAGCGGGGTGCTTATCTTCATGATCTTTGGGTTGTCTATGTACACCACGGCCATGTCGGTTATGTTTTTGTACGGATTGAAGGATATTATCCCCACCCTGCAATCATTTAAAGAGCTGATAATTTTGCTTGTCCTCATTCTCAATTTATTTGGACTGCGAAAAATCCCACGGTTTCATTTATTGGACTATCTGATACTGGCTTTCTTTGCTTACCTGATCATTTACGCCTTGCTGCCTATTGGCGGGCAAAGCTTTTTCAGCCGATTAAGTGCCTTGAAAAGCATGTCGTTTTACATAGTTGTTTACTTTGCCGGTCGATTTTTTGATTTGAAAAAAATTTACATCAATAAATACTTTAACTTTTTTGTGCTGCTGTCTATAGGTACTGCAATAGTATTGGGCATTGAAGTTTTTTTCAGAAGCCCACTACAGTTTCATTCAGGTTATTTTGATTATGCTTATTATTTCTTCAATCTGGAAGCTACCGGACCCTACGGATTAGCCGCTACATTCTCGTCGGCCAGCGGCTATATCAGGTTTGCCAGTTTTTTTACAAACCCGCTTGAACATGCCGTAGCAGCTATTATTTCATTATCGGTAATCCTGGCATTATACACTTCGGACGACAATAAATTCAGGATAAACTCCATAGGGCTGTTGGGCTTATTAGCTACTGCGATGTCTGTAATATTTGCCTTATCAAGAGCCCCTTTAGCAAGCTACTGCCTGGTAATATATATGTATGCATTGGTTACTAAACGCAAAATAATTACCAATATGGTACACGTTATATTTGCTGTTGGTGTAATTTATGTTACTTACCTTTTCGCGCAATTTGAAAACAATCATACAGGATTGGTTGCTGTATTACTTAATACGATAGATTTTAGCGACCCATCAAGCGTTGGGCACCTGGTTCAGTGGGCCCAGGGTGTGTTATCCATTAGTCAGCACCCTTTGGGTTTAGGACTGGGCAGCTCAGGTCGCGTAGCGGCCAGTGTAAGCGAAAACATAGGCGGCGAAAACCAATTTATTATTGTGGGCGTCCAGGCCGGCGTGATTGCTTTACTATTAGATTTTGCCGTGTTTATCATGTTTATCAGGATAAGTTATAAATGGCTTAATTTGTTGAAGGGTAAGGAAAGAAAGCTCTGCTTAGCTGTGTTTTTGATAAAAGTTGGTTTCTTTATATCTACATTAACCTCCGAAGTAGAATCGTCCACTTATCTGTCTTATATGAACTGGTTTTTATCGGGCTTATTAATTGCTGCGATCATGCAGATAAAGGCCCCTCAACCATTACCGGCGTATGATTATCGAGAAACTAATTAGAAAACTAAAAAACGATCCGGATTATAAATGGGATAGTGCTTACTCGGTCAGAGATTTACTGAGCGTTAGCCGGGTGCGTTTTTTCCAGATGCTAAGAGGGTTATTTTTAAAACCTTTTTTAAAAAAATCTCATGGGCTGTTGTTTGTGGGCACCAATGTAAAAGTTAGGCATGGTTACCAGCTATCGGCGGGGAAAAATTTAATATTGGATGATAATGTAAGTATTAATGCGCTGTCAACTGATGGTATTCAAATGGGCGACCATGTTTCTATCGCGCGGGATTCCATCCTGTTCTGCACAGGTGTCATCGCACAAAAAGGTAAAGGGATAACCATCGGCAACCGCACCGGCATAGGTGCCCGCGCTTTCCTGGCAGGACAAGGCGGTATAACCATTGGCGATGATGTAATAACCGGGCCAAACATCAAGGTATTTTCAGAAAATCACAACTTCTCAGACCTTGCGCAAACCATTAAGCAACAAGGCGTCACCAAACAAGCAACAGTTATAGGAAATAATTGCTGGATAGGCGGCGATGTTACCATTTTGGCCGGTGTTACCATTGGCGACGGCTGTGTAATTGCTGCAGCCAGCGTTGTTACTAAGTCCGTTCCTGCTAATTCGGTTGTGGCAGGGGTACCTGCAAAAGTGGTTAAAAGCAGAGATAAGGTTTAACTAT
>DATCXS010000195.1:0-4995 GCA_036565645.1 Mucilaginibacter sp. | reverse complement strand
GAGAGGACCCTGCGCTTTCTGTGTCTGTACTCCGCAGAGTCCCTTTCAGGAGACCATGCTACCCATGTTTTTTTAAGCATTTGTCTCTGCTATGCTAAATATAGGAACCAAAAAAAGCGCCGGAGCGATGACCGCCCGGCGCTTTTCTGTTATTTAAACTTCGTAGCTAAATTTCTATAAGCGTTATTTTGTATAAATATCCAGCTCTTTACCTTTGCGCATATCATCGTAATTAACAAACCAGCCTTTCAGAGGCGCGCCGCCGATGGTGATTTTGTCAATATTTTTACCGGTTCCTTTTTTTACAATGGTAAATTTCTTACCGCCGCCAAGCTCCATTTCAATTTTGTCGAAAACAGGCACTGATACAATATATTCCGGGTCGGCAGGTGAGTAAGGAAATATGCCCATTGCAGTAAATACATACCATCCTGTCAGCGAACCGTGGTCATCCATACCCGCTAATGCCAGGTGTTCCGGCCCCATTCCGAAGTAGTCTGACATCAGTTTGTCAAGAATGACCTGCGACTTTTGCGGTTTGTTTACGAAATAATAAAGATAAGGATAGTTAAAGTCGGGCTGATTACCCATACAAAACTGCCCCAGGAAGCATGACAGGTTATCCTTTGCATAGCCGCCCCAGGGAATAGAGAACAGTGAATCTACCTTAAGCTCGAAATCTTTAGGGCTTTTGTACAAGGAGATAAGTCCTTTAGTATCTTGTGGTACAAAGAAAGATGCTTGCCACGCATTTGCTTCGCGATACATAAATTCGTAGTAAGGATAACCGGGATCAAACGGTGCATACCATTTTCCGTCTGCCAGGCGTCCCCTCATCAATTCGGTCTGCGGGTCGAATACGTTTTTATAGTTCTTGCTGCGCTTCATCATGGTATTGTACGTACCCTTATCGCCCAGCGCCTTAGCTATCAGCGCTATGGAGTAATCTGAATAAGCAAATTCAAGCGTTTTAGTGGTTCCCGCGGTTGATACCGTTTCGGTCGTCGGATGCGGAATATTTGCTTCAGGAATATAACCAAGCTTCAGATAATCATCATTGTGCGGCCTTGCTCCTCTTACGCCATTGCCGGTAGGGGTATTAGCATTATTAAGCATCAATTGGTATGCTTTCCGGATGTCGTAATCCTTGATGCCGCGCAGATAGGAACCGGCGATATAAGATGAAGCAAAATCGCCATGAAACGAAGTAGGAAGAAATCCCGATTGTTCGCCATTCAGAATAAGTGATTTAATAATATTGTTGCTGACATCCGGCAAAAGCATATCGACAACAACCAGTTGTGTACGAAAAACATCCCAGAATCCCGGGCTTTGATAGGTTTCAAATCCGGGAATCGTATCCTTTGGCGCAGGTGCCTGAGCGCGAGCTTCGCCGGCAACCCGCCGCCGTCTTTCGTATAAAGCTGTTTTGCCATCTGCATCACTGGTAACATTCGGGAACCAGAACTGCCTGTAAAGGCATGAATAGAACATCTCTTTTTGTTTCGCTGTTCCGCCCGTAACCTTCACTTTACTAAGGAGTTTTTCCCAGCTCGCATCAGCCTCTTTATAAACCTGGTCGAAGCTCTTGTTTGCTATTTCTGTGGTGTAGTTAAGTTTTGCACCCTCGGGGCTAACGCGTGAAATACCGATTTTGACCTCCAACGGTTTGCCGGATTTTTCGAAACTGATAACGGGGATGTCAATGTTCCCGGTAAGCTTACGCTGACCTCCTGCACCCTGGCCGCTACGCGGGATGTCGGGCTGGTTGGGATTACGTTTGTAGGTGTCAATGCTTTTAATCTTAGCGTTCATTACCGCGTAGAAATAAAGGTTACCCTGCCTTCCGGTAACGATGTTGTCTCCGGCCTTGTTGAGTTCCCAGGTACTGCTGCCGCCGCCTGCATGTACCAGGTCGAATGCGAGTTTTTTATCCTGACCACCCATATAGGTGTATTTATGGTACGCACACCTCTTGGTAGCGGTAAACTCGGCCTTGATATTGTAGCGGTCTAACAAAACCCGGTAATATCCCGGATGTGCCGTTTCATTTGAGTGTTTGTAAGATGAAGCAAAATCATCGGCCGTAAATTTATCGCCTTCGAGCGGCATAATAGGGATATTCTGTGCTTCCCAGTCGGTTCCGCTGGTCTGGGCGAAAGCTTTGATAGTATTTACTTCATACTCATAACCACTACCGCTGCCATAGGTGGTTATAGGGACTGCTTGTACCATACCGAACGGGACGGTAGCTGCCGGCCCTAAAAGGCCATTCCAGGTACGCCAGGGCGGATTATAGCCCAGCTCAGCAGAGTCGGTCAAAACCGTTGTCCCGATTAACGGGTTTACGTAACTTGTCAGGTGAGCTTTGGTCTGTCCATAGGTCAGAGCCGGCAAAATGATTCCAGCCAAAATAAGACTTCTTATTTTTTTCATAATATTTTGTTCAAATAAAATGGATATGAGTTTAGAAATTTAGTTGTTCAATCTCTAAAAAATCAATCACATTAAAAACGAAGTAATGATTATTTTACATTAGGCTTCGCAAAACCCCTGAACAATATATTGACCTGCTATGCTTTTTTCAAGATTCAGTTCGCAGCGATCCAACGTGTCGATAAGTATTGAAAAGCACTCCGGTAGGCATGGTCTTCGTGCTGACGAATGCGAGTTCGCGCGGGTCAACGCTATCCGAAAAGAAACGTTTGCCGCGGCCCAGTAGCACCGGGTAAACAAACAATACAACCTCGTCAACCAATCCCTGGTCCAGCAACACAGACGTCAGCGTTGAACTCCCCCATACAATCAGGTCAGGGCCGTCCGTTGACTTGACGTCGCGAATACCGGCTACGATGTCAGCGCCCAGATACCCGACCGGACCCCATTCAAGGCTGTCAGGTCTGTGGGTCGCGACGTATTTTGTTGCCGCATTCAAACTGTTTGCTATCGGCGTATTCCCGGCCTTCGGCCAAAAATCTGACCAAAGATCGTAAGTGATGCGTCCAAGCAGCAGATCAAAACTACTACCCTGTGCCTCGATAACGGCTTCCAACCCAGCCGGGCTTCTATAGGGTGCCGTCCATCCGCCATGCGCAAAATCGTCACTATATTCACCCTGTTCGCCGGGCGAGATCACGCCATCTAGCGAGATATGTTCAAAGATCCTGATCTTTCTCATTTTGTTTGTTATTAGTTAATGATAGTACAAAGATAAAGCGGGCAGAGTACCTGCATGAGGGGAAATCGAGACAATTTGAGGGGCGTTTTGCGACCAATGTAGTTGTCAAAGGCGAAGTTCGGATTTATTTTTCAACGCAATTTCTATGCTGAAAATACACATTTTCCTAATAAGCTGTCTAAAAATAAAAAAAGACGTCATTGGAGGCACGAAGCAATGACGCTATGGTTTAATGTTTATAATAGTATCTAAAAAACGATTTAGACAGCTTTTTACAGAAAGCTCAAATCTGTCTGCAATACTAATCTGCCCATCCGCGGCCAAACCCTGAACAAGTTTTAAAAATGATTGTTATTACTGTTAGATGAGCTATTATTATGCCGGCACCAGCAACCTGGTGTTGCCTGTCAGGAATAAAAGTTTTTTTCCGCCCGAATTTGCCGGGCGGACAAGACTAACCTACTATGCATCCCTGTTTAACTCCATTGAAATTAACGCCAGCTTTTACCGTATGCCAATTTCAAGGACCATAAGCAAATGGGAAACCGAGGTGCCTGATAATTTTAGATTTTCATTTAAGCTGATCAAAGAGGTTACGCATTGCGGTAAACAGCAATTCAATTTACAACCCATAGCACCATTTATGGATCTGATTGCTGCAAGCGGTAAGCGCGGTTGCCTGCTCATCCAACTGCCGCCTAAATTTGGCCGGGACGATGTGCAGTTAGACGTTTTACTACAAATATTGAATGGCTGCGGTTGGCCAATTGCTATTGAATTTCGAAACCCGGGCTGGTATAACGATAACGTCTACCGGTTACTGGCCGATAGCAATACAGCAATGGTATTGCATGACAAGCATGGATCACAATCTCCTCTGGAAACTACTTCGGATGATTTTACTTATCTCCGATTTCATGGCCCCGAGAATGGTTATCGGGGCAGTTATACTGATGATTTTTTATACGAATACGCCGGCTATATCTGCGAATGGCTTAACGAAGGCAAAACCGTGTATGCTTACTTTAATAATACCCTTGGCGCAGCGGTGCAGAATTTGCAAACATTGAACCAATTTGTTTTACAACAATCCTGATTGTCTAACTAAATCGCTAACTATAACCGAAGTACACAGGAAAATCGCTTAAAAATTCAATTTTTAAATTTTGGCTAAAGCCATTAACACCGCTTTAATTCATTGCCATCCCATTTATGGGGCGGAAAAACAGTATCAGGCATACAGGCTTTAGCCAAAATACGGCAGTCAGATTTTTAAAGCGATTGCCTGCCGAAATACATTTTTCTCTTGCAGAAAATCCAAATCTCTCTATATTTGCAACCCCAACGCGAAAGTAGCTCAGTTGGTAGAGCACGACCTTGCCAAGGTCGGGGTCGCGAGTTCGAATCTCGTCTTTCGCTCATAGCCCTTTCTGAACAGAAAGGGTTTTCTTTTTTTATAACGTCGTGAAAAAAATGTCATATCGACCAAGAGAGATATGACATCATAAGTATTGGAGCGTTTAAAAGCCTCGTTGTCATTCTGAACGGAGTGAAGAATCTTATATAATTGATATGTCGGGCTATACTTTCCGGCGTTCATACCATAGTATAAGATTCTTCGCTACGCTCAGAATGACAAGTTGTAAGATCAGGAAACTCACGAAGTTTTACTTTATCGCTGGTTCTCGGCCACGGCAATCCAATCGGCATAATGTGTTTCACCCAGCCAGGCAGCAGCTTCGGGTACTATCCTATCAGCGCTGATAGCTGCGCCGGAATACAAGGCTTTGGCATCGGCTCTTACTTCCAGGTTTTTA
>DATCXS010000198.1:0-9231 GCA_036565645.1 Mucilaginibacter sp. | reverse complement strand
TTCTTCGGGCGTCAGGTTATCCGGATAAGATTCATCGACTTCTTTAAGCACAATCTTAAAATCAAGGTCCATTAACTTTAACAGTTCCTGCCGGCGTGGCGACTTAGATGCTAATATGATGGGGGGAATTTTTTTCATTAGATATTAAAAGTATTTGTTCGTAAAAATAAGCGTTTCGGCGAAAGGCTGACAAGGAAATAAAAATTATAATTTGAAGCTATTTTACTGACTTTTAAGTCATTAAAATAATCGAATATTAGTAATAGCTTAGTATTATGCCAAACCTAACCTATCGCTGTTTATTTATAAGTATACTTTGCCTGTTGCCTGCATTATGCTTCGCGCAAAAAGTATATGACGGTCAGGTGATAGACAAAGCTACCGAAGACCCTATTCCCGGCGTTAACGTAACGCTTATTAAAGAAAAAATCGGCACCCAAACCAATAAGCGCGGGTATTTTGAGTTATCATCTGAACAATCTTTACCAGAGGATACGTTAAAATTTAGTTCGGTAGGCTATAAAACCCTTAAACTGCCGGTATCAGCATATCAGCCGCAAATATTTATAACGCTTGAAGCAAGCAGTACACAGCTCAATGAGGTTCGTATTGCCAATAAAAAGAAGCGTAAGGATATTGTATTAGACAAGTTTGGCTGGTACGACTTAAAAGATTTTCAAGGTGTGGGTAACGGTCACAGTACAGAAGCTGTAAAATCGCAGACCGCGCTGGCTAAATTTTTCACGGCCCCGAATGCCAATGCTAAGTTACTTAAAGTTTCATTGGGTCGGATGGATCTTTTGTCAGCCCCTACTTATGCTGTCCGTAATAAATTGACGACTTTCCTGATCCATATTATGTCGCAAGATGCCGTCACCGGCGCACCGGGAAAAATAATATTTACCAAAACGGTATCACTTAATGACAACTCTTTATGGGTAGATATCGATTTTACCAACGACAAGTTCGTTATCCCCGCTAAAAATTTCTTTATAGCGGTAGAATGGATCATCAACCCATACAATGAAATTATCGGTGTAAACAAGGCACCCAAAGTTGCAAAAACAACCAAACATGGTTACCAGGTAATAAAAGATGCATCTGAATATTATGTGTGTTACCAGCCTTTTTTAATAGGTTATAATCCTGAGGATGATACACGAAAGCGGGCACTTTTGTATATCAGGAATAACAACAAGTGGCAAATATTTCAACATCAAAGAAGTGAGCTTGCATTATCTGCAACCATACATTATTAGCGGCCAGCCATGAAAAAAATCACAGCATTGCTACTCTGTTTATTTTCGCTTCGGGCCAACGCACAGGAAAAGCTAAACAAGTTCCATGTGGTTGACAGTTTAAGCGGTAAAGCAGTTCCTTCGGTTTCTATCACTTTGGTCAGGGCCAAATTATCTATCAATACCGAAAAGGATGGTATTTTTATGATACCCGGTAATTTGGCTATTCTGCGCGACACCGTAATTCTATATGCGCAAAACTATAAATCATGCAACATGCTGCTGCGTAGTCTTAATGGTCGCGATACACTTCGTTTAATTAAATATGATGCAGCATTAAAAAATAGTTTGGCAAAATATGACGCGGATACCTTATTAAACGAATACAGAAAAAAAGACATTGTGCATTATGCCGGCGTGAATACCTCGATCGCAAAATTTGAATACCTGCAAATAGCCCAGCAATTTTATACCACAAAACCGGGGACCTCCTTAAAAAGTGTCAAACTAAATCGCCTTGCTTTTGGGTTTGATACCTCAGAATACACATGGACGCACCTGGTCCATCTGGATGTTACAAAATTCAGAATACGTATTTACGATATCGATCCCATAACCCACGGCCCTGGTCGGGATCTGTGCAGTAAAGTTATTGAAGAAAGCAAAAGCTTCGGGAGCCAGGTATCTATCAATCTAAAAAAATACAATATCACCATACCCAACACCACCTTTTTTGTAGCGGTTGAATGGATGCGCGATTTTTATAACGCGGGTTATAGTATAAGTTACGATAAGGAAGGTAAAAAAAGCCGGGAGATCAATTACCGTCCTGCAATTGGTATATCTGCTGCAACCGGCGATAAATTAAACATCTGGACGCTTAATTTAAAACGCGAGTGGGAACCATTTTCTTATTTCATGCCCTTTGGTACTGACCTGGCTATGAGCGCGGTAATTGCTCATTAAAACATTTTTGCTTTACCAGCTATAAGATTCGGCACTCATCCATTTATCCTGAACTTTCAGCGCTTTTTCGATGATGTCGCGGGCGCAGCCTTTGCCGCCACCCAATGGTGACACATACTGGCTAAGGGCTTTAATCTCTTCGACAGCATCGGCAGGGCAAACCGGTAAGCCAGCCAGTTTCATTACCGCCAGGTCGGGGATATCATCGCCCATATAAAGTACTTTGGCCGGTAGGATATGTTTTGATTCGAGGTAGTTTTTAAACTTGCTTACCTTATCGTGCGCACCAATAAAAACATCTGTAACGCCCAGGCTATTTAAACGATGAATAGATGCTTTTGAGCGGCTGCCAGATATAGCGCAAACATTATAACCACATTTTACCGCCAGCTGCAAGGCATAACCGTCTTTAATATTAAAAGCGCGACTCTGCTCGCCGGTTTCGGTTACAAAAACAGAACCATCGGTCAACACGCCGTCGACATCAAAAATAAAGGTGGTAATATCTTTTAGCTTGGTTAAAAATGATTCCATTTGAAGGGATTACACTAATTAGTTGATAATACCGAGGACTATTGATTATCCCGCCACTCATAAACCCAGGCCGACTGGATCTGCTCCAGGTGACCCTCGTTTGATTCCTCGCGAGTGCCTGCAAAGTTTGGCAGCGTCAATACCCATTCTAACAGGTCGGTGAAACGGACACGGTATATCTTCGACTCATTAAATTCATCGCCAAATTTTTCGTAAAGCGACATGGCAATGTCCTCGTAGTCATTCCAGTGGATAGGCAGTGAAAATTTATTGTCAGTCATTTTTGTATGTTGTACGTAATACGTAGTGAACTTAATAAACTATTAACAAGATGTATAACTAAAACGTCATACGTAAACACTCATCAGTGACCCAAAAACTGTGATTGATCCGGCAGGGTAACTTCAATATCACCGTCTATCATTACACATTGGCAGCCCAGCCTTGAGTTGATGCGCGGATTAACGGCACGGTCAATAAAGTCTTCTTCTTTGTCAGATATCTCCTGCACATTATCCAGGCCTTTATTCACATAAATGTGGCAGGTACTGCATCCGCACACGCCGCCGCAGTTATGCTGCAGTTCGATGCCGTTATCAAGGCAAACATCCAGCACAGATTCCCCTTCGGCCATCGGCAGTTCAACTGATTCATGACCTGCTTCTTCAAAGTTTATCTTTACTTTAAAAATATTCATTTTGGCAAAAGTAGCAAAATTACTCGTCTGCGTGCAGGTCAATATCCATTTTGATAATACCCTGACTTAACAAAGTATATAGCTGCTGCAAATCAGGTTGATTTTCCAACAACTTCAGGTGATTATCCATTGTTATTTGATCGCCGCGCACTGCCGGACCGGTTTGTACAGCTGCCGGTAATGAGGTTTGCGCTTTTTCGGCTGTCTCAAGGATGAGCGGCCTAACGAGGTTAAAATCCAGCCCATGCTGCGCCATAAGCTGTTGTGCTACATTGTATAAATAGTTTGGAAAATTACAGGCAAATACTGCCGCCAGATGTAATATTTTACGTTGGGCACTATCAACCCGGTAAACATTATTACTGATGCTTTGAGCCAGTATGGTTAGTTCTTGAGCAATTTCCTCATTAGCGGCCTCGATACATACAGGCACCGTTCTGAAATTGATCTCACGGGTTTTGCTGAAGGTTTGCAGTGGATAAAATACCCCAGCCTGCTCTGAAAAAGCCTGCAAAGCATACAAATGCGTAGCACCCGATGTATGTATTATTAATTTGCCATACGGTGCTAACTGTTGGGCCATTCGGCCTATAGCATCATCTTTTATTGAGATAACGAACAGATCCGTTTCCGGGTTGATTTTGGCCAGATCACTTACCGGCTCAGCTCTTACATGATATGCCAACAAGGCTGCATTCTGTGCGTCGCGGCTGTAAACCTGCACAATGTGGTGTCCCGCGTTTTTAAATGCGGCCGCCAGGTGTGTGGCTACATTGCCTGATCCGATGATGGTGATGCGCATACGTTGGCCAGCCCCCTCTAACCCGATGACTATCGGGCCTCCCCCCGGCAGGGGAGACTTTTTTTAATTAATTAAGCCTTAGAAGCCCTCCCTGCCGGGGAGGATTTGCGTGGGGCTAACTCTTTATTCCTTCTAAATATCGACAGTAAAATACCAATAACCATGATAATGGTACCCGCCCACAGGAAGTTAATATCCGGGAACTGTATGGCGCGCATCACTATCCATTTCTTGGCGCTTTCAGGTTGTTGGTAAACGGTGATCTCTACCTTTCCTTTTTTAGGTAAAACCTGGCTAAAGCGGAATTTCAGGCCAATATCATCAACCTTGCGGGCAAAGTCGAAGGCATTATTATTGCGGATCATATAAACAGGCTCTGCCTCGTAAGTTTTTCCGTTCGATACCACTTTCAGTTTGGCACCAATGGCAACATCTTTAGCATTCAGCGTGATATCCTGTACATGATCAACCTTACCCAGGCTGGCTAATATGGCATAACCCTCTCTGAAATGAATGGTATCGCCTACCGCTACTTCGTAAGGTATTGGCGAATCATATTTTTTATCGTCGTCGGCCTCACCGTGCCCCCCAGCTTCCTGGCTATCGCTAACGGTTATGGCGTTAGACATATTGACGTGCGTATATAAATCACTGAACAAGTAATGCTTGGTATCGGGCGACGCTATCAGGCCGCCCATCTTGGCATTAATTTGAGCATTAGGCTTTAAAGTAAATTCTTCTATAATCTTACCGTTAGCATCAAACCGTTTATAGTTTACTTTGAAGTAATGGTTTGGTTCTGATACCGAATCGCCTACGTAGGTCACGGTATACTTACCCATCTTTACCGGTGTATTTTTATAAAGAATGATGTTTTCGCGCGGATTATTTTTTGCTTTTACAAAATCTTCAGAAAACTGCTCGCCTGTGGTATTTTCTGATATTACTTTGCTGGTACCTGCCGATATCAGCGCACCGATCATGATAAAGCCAAAGCCGATATGCGCAACTGCCGAGCCTGCCAGTTTAAACTTACCCTTAAACGCATCAACCAGTACTTTACCGTTGGCCAGGATAGAATAAATAGCCCCAACCACAATCAGAATAAACACAAACTGCAGCTTATTGGCACCTGTAAAGTAAATTACAGGCAAAGTGATCAATATAGCCACTACCAGGTAAACCAGTGTAGATATAAAGAATTTGGCGCTATCGGTCTTTTTATATTTTAAAAACTGGGTAAAGCCGGTTAGCAATGTTATCACCACAGCAAACGATGCCTGTACAATATTATAATGTCTTACAGGGTCGGCCGGCGGAGCGATCTTGGTGCCAAATATGGCGTTCCAAACCGGAATTGATGATACTACTACTAAGTGAAAACATGAAAGGCATAAGAATACTGCTCCTATAAACATCCAGAACTCGCGCGAGTAAGTTTCCTCGTCTTTGCTTGTCTTTGGCAACTCCTTCCAGCGGACAACCAGCAGCACTACGGCTATCAGTAAAAATACCACTACGTCAAACACCAGGTGCCAGAACAAACCTGCATCGGTAAATGAGTGTACTGAAGTATTGCCCAAAATACCACTGCGTGTCAGGAACGATGCATATAATACCAGTACAAAACTGGCCAGTACCATAATAGTCGAAGTTATATAAGAATGACCGGTGTTTTTGTAAACGATCATTACGTGTACCGCACCTACCAGGATCAACCACGGGATGATTGAGGCATTCTCTACCGGATCCCAAGCCCAGAAACCGCCAAATGACAATGATTCATACGCCCAGAAAGCACCCATAATAATACCGGTACCCAGTACCATCATAGCAAATAAGCCGTACGGGATAGCCGCATGCACCCATTCTTTATAGCGCTTTTGCCACAAACCGGCAATTGCATAAGCAAACGGAACTATCATTGAAGCAAAACCCAGGAACAGGGTTGGCGGGTGTATCACCATCCAATAGTTCTGTAACAGCGGGTTCATGCCGTTACCGTCTTTGATATAGGCTAAATAGCTGTGATACAGATCGGGGTTGGTAGCGAAGATGGGGGCTTGGGCTTTCAGATCGATAGCCTCGCGCAGCAAAATAAATGGCGATGAACCGATACGTGCACCGAAAAAGTCAACACCAATCAGCATAGTAGCCAAAATAGCCTGAGATAATGAAACGACAGTAAGAACAGGCGCCTCCCACGATTTGGCTTTCCAGATCAGAATATTACTTATTACCGCCTGCCAGAAGGTCCATAGCCAGAAGCTCCCTTCCTGTCCATCCCAAAAGCTTGATATAATATAATGTGTCGGCAATGATATTGACGAATGCTCCCAGGCATAATAATATTCAAAAAGGTGATTAAGAATAATATAGAACAAGCAGGCACCAATACCTATTACCGATATGGTGTTGATTATGGCGCCTAAACGGCCAAGTCGTTTCCAGGAGGTATCGGTTGGGTTAGTGGTTGCAAAATAATAGCTTATTGCTGCAAACAGTGCCGAGCCAAATGCCAAAATTGTAAATAACTGGCCCAGTTGGCCGGGTAAAAGGTGTTCGCCTTTAAAAGCTGTGTCCATCAAAATGATCTATGTTAAATGCTGGCCTGTTTAGGTTGGGCCCCTGAAACTTCTACCTGGTCGTTCTTATATTTTGAAGGACATTTCATTAATATCTTTGAGGCATGAAACTCTCTGCCTTCCATTTGGCCGGTCAGTACAATTTGCTCTGAACGCTCAAAATCCTGTGGTTTGCTGCCTGTAAAAATTACTTTACATTCCTGCCCTTTATTGTCTTTCATATAAAAAGAAAAGTAATTGGCATCTTTGGTAGCATCATAAACCAATTGTTTGGTTTTGTTTAAGTGACCAACAATATGTAATTCGCCTGTGGTGTTTTGCGCGTCTCTAAACGAGCCGTAAGTGCTTGAACTTGAGTAAACACTAATAATTACAGCTATCGCGATAGCAATAACAACAAGGCCAAATATGGATGATTTTTTCATTTATGTTTTATCTCCCCTGAACTTAATTCTGCAAAAGTACAAAACGTACAGGTAATAATGTTTATTACTAAGGATATATATTATTTAGAACCTATCTAAACAATTAGCGAATAATGGCTATAGAACCGCTCTTAGTGATCTTTTGATGATAGTAGGTATCCAGGCCGTCAAACAGCCAATAGTAAGTACCCGCCGGCAGCAAACGACCGTTCATTTTTCCATCCCATAAATCGGTTGCAGATTTAGAGGTATGTACAAGCTGTCCGTAACGATTGTAGATATTCAGGCTATTAAATTGCACAAAGCCTTCAATGTGCATACTAAAAAGATCATTAACACCATCATTATTGGGTGTAAATACATTGGGCGCCGTAACCACATAAGGTAAAGGCGGCAATATGGTTGCTTTTATACTGGTGATAATACTGCAACCCGAACTACTTTCGGCTTTAATGAAATAATTGCCGGTGTGATTGATAGCAGTATGGTCTTCCAACGGGATAGTTGCACCGGCATCGGTATAATAACTATAGGTAAGACCAGGCTGCCTGACAAATGTTTTGGTAATGTCTATCGTACCAGGATATCTGACAGGGTCAGGATCAGTGGCTTTAATTACCGGGGCCGTCAGCTTGACATATAACTGTGCCAAATGGGGACACCCGTCACGCATGATGCCACGAATGTAGTAATTGCCGGACAGAAGAACCTTAGTCGAGTCGCGCACATGAGTGGTAGCAGAAACGTCGGTGAAATAATTAAGTGTAAAACCAGGGCTGCTTCCGGCAGTTATTGAAGCCCCGGTTAAATCTACACCTGTCTCCGGACATCCATACAGTGTATCTACCGCCTTTAATATCAGGCCGTCCTTAATCTTGCTGACAGAGGTGTATAGAATGTCTTCGCAACCCTGACCGGGAAACGGAGTGATCTTTACCGCGTATTGGGTACTATCAGGAGGCGGCGGAAAGATGGTTAACAACTGCCCCGTTCCCAACGACTTAGAAAGATCGGCATTGAACCATTCGTAACCGGCAAAGCCCCGCGGGCCTTGAAGCATTACCGGCTGCGTAGGGTCGCAATAATCGGCACCGGTTATAGCACTGGTAGATAAATCTTCATCTATGTCCAGATAGGCATAGCCAAAATGCCCACCTTCTGAACAGTCTTGCGTAGTGAACTCAAGCCGCATCAGTTTACCGGCATAACCATGTAAATTGATGGTAACGGCCGACCAGTCTTTGTAGTATATTACGGCATCCTGGCCCTTACTGTTTGTCGATTTAACATCAGACAACCTGAACCCCGGTAATGAGGCAGAGGCTATAAAATCAAAAGCCGGGCAGGGTATATAAACCCTATCCTGCACGTCATAAATATGCGCTACAAACCTGGGCTGCTGGATAGATTGATGATCAGGATTTTGCAGCACTACCGCATAATTAAAAGCTACCACATAAGGTGATGTATTTGCCGTTGCAGGTACCTTAAAAGTGTAACTTATACTCTCGGCCTGCGCATTGACACTGTCATTTCCTAAACGCATTGAAAAACGACTGCCATTAGGGCAAAGTATCGGGAACTTACCATATTTATCAAGTTTATCGCCATCGTTTTCTTTATTAAACAATGTATGTCTGGTAGCTACCGGGCCGTGGCTACCCAAATGCAGAACGCCGTTACCATCAACAGTTCCGGCCGCGCAAGTCCAGCCATTAAAAGAACCATCCTCAAAGCCTATATTGAAAGGCAACTGCGCAAAAGCCTGCACACTGAATAGTAAGAATATAATAAACAGGGGCTTAAACACTGGTTTCAGACAATTGTAATCACTTATGATAATTACGTTGGGTGCGAGAAAACCGTTGCCTTTAACCCCATCTCACAAAACATATTAATATACTAATTACAGAACAGGGTGATCCATAACAACAAAGGCAAACCTTATAGCCTGCCTTTATTCTTTATTTGCCAATTATGGCGG
>DATCXS010000059.1:0-2256 GCA_036565645.1 Mucilaginibacter sp. | reverse complement strand
TCGCCATCATTGCTTCTGCGGGCCAGTATACCGCCAAACACTTTTGGGTGCAGGGTTTTAACGCGGCCGCCTAAAATGGAAGGATAAGAGGTGAGATCCTCAACAGCAATCACATCAACACCAAGGCTGCGGATAAAGGTTTCTGTACCACCGGTGCTGTAAATAGTTGCACCAATGCGGTTTAACTCTTGAATAATAGGTTCCAGGTTATCTTTGTAGTAAACTGAAATAAGGGCGTTTTTAATGGCAACAGACTGACTCATTTGAAGGTGTTTTTTTGAGCCGCAAAGGTAAGGAATAGTGATGAGAGATTGGCGATTAGCGGTTAGTTTTTTTGAGAAAAAATGCAGGTGAGTATAAATGTTTTAAATCAATTACGGCGGTGGGCTAAGTTTGTTATCTTAGCATAGATCATTGCCAATAAAATGTCAGCCAATCCTGATCAGATCAGAGCCGCCTGGAAAAAATATTATCACCTGTGGAAACATGAGGAGGCAGGCACGCGGTATACACTTTTAAAGGAGGGCGATATCAGCCGGAAGATCTATGTGATTGATAAGGGCTGCGTTCGTGGTACAGGTACCATTACCGCAAAGATGTAGTTTGATAATGGCGGTTGTATAACAAAGAAACTGATTTCTAACCTCTAATCACTCATCATTAACTCTTCATTTTCCTCAACAAACTTTCAATCACTTTTGGGAAGTGCTGATGCTCTAATTGCTGGCCCTTAAATTTGATCATCTCGATATTATCCCCTGGTTCGATCTTGAATTTGGATTGGTGAATGATCTCGCCTTCGTCAAACTCGTCATTAGCAAAATGTATAGTGATGCCTGATTCTTCTTCGCCAGCCTCTAAAACGGCTTTGTGGACGTGATCGCCATACATGCCTTTACCGCCAAATTTGGGTAAAAGGGCCGGATGCAGGTTGATGATTTTATTAGGAAACGCTGCCAATAATGATTTAGGAACCAACCATAGAAAGCCAGCTAAGACGATCAGGTCAACCTGCAGGTTTTTAAGCATCCTGATAATCTCATCAGTGTCATAAAACTCTTGCCGGGTGAATATATGCGATGGGATTTCAAAGTTATCGGCCCGTTGCAGCACATAAGCCTGCGGGTTATTAGTTAATATCAATACAACTTCGGCTTCTGAGCTGCGTTTAAAATGCTCCATGATTTTTTGAGCATTTGACCCTGATCCTGAAGCAAAAATGGCTATTCGTTTTTTCAAAATGGCAGTTAATGTTAGTTGTTTAGTCCAAATATAAACTTTTACGTATTTTATTTGCTATTTGGCTGTAGCTTTTTGTCGTACAAAACCATAGCGTACAACACGCCGAAGTGCCGAATTGTTGTAATTAATAAAATCGCCGGTTAAAAGTACCATCGAATACCGCCCCAGGGTACTGATAGATGCATAAGCAAAGGGTTTCGAGCTGCCCGCTGCCGTGGTGTCCTGGCATACAATGTCCGACTCCAGAATCAGGCGATTACCAATTAACTGCCAATGGCCTTGGGCAACTGGTTGATCTTTACAATCAAAATTGGTGTAAGTACACGTTTTATCAGCGTAAAAGGTAAATAACTGGTTGCAGCCAATATTAAAAGTGGTATCCAGTTTCGTGGTGTCGCCGCGCTGAATGGTCAGCCTTGCTGACGACAATTGCCAGCTACCATTAACCAGCAGGTCTGGTATATCAGAATCTAAAGTCTTTTTGCAAGAATTAACAAACAGGCCAATTAGTATAAGTGCCGGTATTAATAGGTATGAACGCTTTTTTTTCATTTACAGAATGCTACAAAAGTAAAAATTATAACTGTTTAATGACGGTATTATTTTACGTGCCGATGTTTAAGCAACTATATTTGCCACATGCGGATACCTTTTAAACAATTGAAAGCTGAGTTTAAGCGGATACTCATCAGCCTGGATTTCCCAGAAGCCAAAGCCGCCTTATGCGCAAAAATATTTGCCGAAAACAGCCGCGATGGTGTTTATACCCACGGCCTTAACCGTTTTTCTACCTTTGTAACCCATATTAAACAAGGCGTTGTTAAACCCGATGCAGAACCAAGCCTGATTAATGCGTTTAGCGCCCTTGAGCAATGGGATGGCAATTTCGGGCCGGGTATTCTGAACGCACTTTTTTGTATGGACCGTGCTACCGAACTGGCCGGGATGAATGGGATAGGCTGTGTAGCCATCAAAAATACTAATCACTGGATGCGTGGTGGTACCTATGGCTGG
>DATCXS010000131.1:0-5221 GCA_036565645.1 Mucilaginibacter sp. | reverse complement strand
GGCTTCATTATCCAAAAATTTCAGCACCTTGTCAGTACCCATCATCGGCTCAAAGCCGGGGAAATAGTAACGGCCTTCCGGGCTTAAAAACTCCTTATAAGCCCCTAAAGAAGATATGGTTAATGCGTGATTTAAGATTTTATCGGTAGTCAGAATGATATTTTTGCCTTTAAATGGGTCTTCGTTCTTCACCGGTTTTTTCGAAGCGTCCGGTTCTTTAAAATCTACTGTAGCTTCTTTTTCCATTTCAGGGTGCTGAATGCCCAGGTTTATCAGTAATTTCAATTTGCCGTCCCCATCTGAATGCCATACAGAAACATAGTCGCCAAATACTTTGTCCTCATCAGCCTTGCCATTTTGGTAAATGTATGGGCCGGCGGTAAAAGCCAGGTCTCCATCGTGTGATATGCGTGCTATTTTAGGTGTCCATTTTAAAGTACCAGGCTGTTTTTCAACACCTTCATAAAAATCAGTGATCTTAACAACTTTTGGTTTAAATATAATACCTTCAGGATCGGCAACTGCTAAAAAGCCGTCTTTGATACCTTTACGGGCAACCAGTTTGTTAAAGGCTTCCTCTGCTTGAACCACTTTGCTAACCTGCGCGGGAGCCTGGGCTACCACAACAGCGGTGTAACAAATAAATGAGAGAGTAACCAGTGCAATTTTTTTCATTTTGTGTGAGTTAGGGAGAATATTGATTAATGTTTACCTGTTTCAGGAATTCAAGTATCTGTTTTTTTCTTTAAACGTTAATAACTGAATTAAATTTTACTCCAGTTGGTGCCTTCTTTGCTATCCTTTAGCTGAAAACCTATTTTTTGTAAGCCATCGCGTATCTTATCAGAGGTGGCATAGTCGCGGTTAAATTTGGCCTCGTTACGTAAATTTACCACCAGATCCATCACTTTCGGCAAGTCATCATTGGCCGCCTGTTCGTTTTTTAAACCCAACACATCAAACACAAAGGTTTGAATGATGTTTTTTAAAATTTCAAGATTAACCGCATCAATCTTCATTTTGCCGTCGTGTATCGAGTTGATAATACGTGTTGCTTCAAATAATTCGGCAATCAATACCGGGCTGTTAAAATCGTCATTCATGGCCTCGTAGCAGCGTTGCAGTAACGGCGCCACATCAATGTCCGAAGTGGGAGACACCTTCAAGCCGTCCAGCAATGTAACAGCATTCATCAGGCGCTTAAAGCCTTTGTCTGATGCGTCCATGGCCTCATTGCCAAAATCAAGCGTACTACGGTAATGTGCCTGCAAAATAAAGAAACGCACCGTCATGGGGCTATAGCCGTGGGCAAGCAGAGAATGCTCGCCGGTAAACAATTCATGCGGCAAAAAGCTATTACCTAATGATTTGGACATTTTTTGCCCGTTAACCGTCAGCATGTTGGTATGGATCCAATAACGTGCCGGGTTTTTATCGCAACAAGCTATGTTTTGGGCAATTTCATTAGTATGGTGCGTAGGTACCAGGTCAATGCCCCCGCCATGAATATCGAACTGGTCGCCCAGGTATTTATGGCTCATGGCCGAGCACTCCAAATGCCAGCCGGGGAAACCGACGCTCCAGGGTGAGGGCCATTTCATTAAGTGCTCTGGCTTGGCTTTTATCCAAAGGGCAAAATCAAGCTTGCCTTTTTTATCGTCCTGGCCGCCCAATACGCGGGTATTATTTAGCAGATCTTCCAGGTTACGGCCGTTCAGTACGCCGTAATCATGTGTGTTGTTATATTTTTCGACGTCGAAATAAACAGAGCCGTCCACCTCATAAGCATAGCCGCGTTCCAGCATCACTTTGATGAGTTCAATTTGCTCAATGATATGGCCGGTTGCAGTTGGCTCAATGCTTGGCGGCAGTGTGTTAAATATCTGCAGTACTTCACGAAAATCTACAGTATATTTCTGTACAATTTCCATGGGTTCCAATTGGGTCAGCTTAGCCTTTTTTGATATTTTATCCTCGCCTTGATCGGTATCGCCTTCAAGATGGCCTGCATCAGTAATATTGCGTACATAACGTACCTTATAGCCAATATGAGTAAGGTAACGGAATATTAAATCGAATGATATATAGGTGCGGCAGTTGCCTAAATGTACATCGCTGTAAACGGTGGGGCCGCAAACATACATACCAACATGGGGCGCATTAAGCGGCACAAATTCTTCTTTTTTGCGGGATAAAGTATTGTAAACAAATAAATTTTGCTGCATGGTGGCAAACTTACGATTTTTAGGGTTTAAGTTAAGTGGTTAGATCATGTTGATTGGGCGAGTGGTTTTTATTTTACAAAGCAATAACTATATGCTCACTTCAACATCAAATCAGCATAAACCGGGTAATGATCTGACAGTTTCTTTTCGATCACAGTATAACTTGTTATGTCAAATTGCCGGCTGGTCATGATGAAGTCGATCTGGTAATTAGGAAAATCGCCATTATAGGTGCGGCCCAATCCAAAACCTTTTTCATGAAAAGCATTTTTTAAACCTTTTGCCATCTGATTTACGGCATAAGATGTTGGCGTATCATTAAAATCGCCGGCTATGATATACGGATAAGGGCAGTGCCGGGCATGTTCTTTTATCTTCGCCACCTGCTCGGCACGTTTCAGGAAAGCTTTTTTTAGCTTGCCGCCCAGGCGTTTGGTCGAACTAAAATCGGGTTTGCCTTTTTGTGTTACGGTGTCAATGTAACGGTAGTCTTCAGGATCAAAACTGATGGACTGCAAATGCACGCTATATAAACGGAATATTTTGTTGCCTTTTTTAATGTCGGCATACAAACACTGATTGCTGCTAAAAAGCGGCGCTAATTGAATAACGCCTTTGGCAATAATGGGCCATTTTGAAAAAATAGCAATGCCTTCGATCTCATTATCATTCCCCGAAAAGTTTTCGATAAAACAGTTAGCAGAGCCGATGATTTTTTTTATCGAGTCGGTCATGGCAAAGTGACCGCGTTTGCGGCTGTAAAACTCCTCTATGCCAATTACATCAGGCTGCTTATCGGCCATGATTGCCAGGATATCCCGGCTGGTTGACATATCATTACCTGAGCCATATTTTTTAAAACTGTGTACATTGTAAGTCATCATCCTGATAGCGTTGGGGTCTGATGACTTAGGTGGATTACGGTTTCCCGGATGCAGGCCCACGTTATTTGTCAATACGCCCCATCCGCAGATAATAGCTATAAGCGATATAAGCGCAAACCATCTTCTGCGCAGCGCCCAATAAAGGATCATTAATAAATTGCTCAGCAAAATTGGGGGGTAAGCCAGCCCGAAAAATGCCACGATCCAAAGCTTACGCGGATCAATTACAGGGGCCAGGGAAGAAACAAGTAAAGCCAGGCATAAACCGCAGTTTATCCATAAAAAGACCCGGTCAATTAAAGGTAGTTTAGATTTTTTCTTTGCCTTCATCTTTGCTGGCCCGAAATAATGTTTCTTTTTCCTGCTTGCTCAGGTTATCGTATCCCCGGGTCGAAATTTTGTCTAATATGCGGTCAATCTCTTCCTGGCGAGGAATATCGTCATTAACAATATTACGATTAGTTGAGGCAACTTTTAACTTCGACCTTTTTTTAAATATACCGGCAATGCCGTTTATCCAGTCGTTGCCTTTTTGCAGTTGATTTACATACATAAAACCCATAAGCGCACCACCCAGGTGGGTTATCTCGCCACCGGCATTGGCCCCTTTAATACCCCAAAAGCCCATAGCCACATAAAATATAGCTATCCACTTTAACTTAACCGGTACTACACCAAAAAGCATGATCTCATAATTTGGTGCAATGGTAGCTGCGCCCGCAATAATGGCCATTACACCGGCCGACGCCCCTACTACCGATGCAAACACGTACGCCCCGTTTTGCGTAAACATGGGGAACAGGTTGTAGCTGGCGACAAAAAACACTGCCCCGGCAAATCCGCCCAGTAAATACAGACCTAAAATTCGCCGGTCGCCCAAAAACTCCTCAAAGATCCGCCCCATCCAGTATAGCCAAAGCATGTTAAATAATATATGCCAGATGTCGGCATGCATGAACATGTAAGTGAGCGGCGTCCAGAAATGAGCCAGTAGGCGTGGTAAATAGGCTGGGAGGGTAAGGTAATTATCAGTTAAGGCAGATATCCGGTTGGTAGTTAATATCAGACTTTCAATGATCGAAGTAATACTAATGGCAAGAAATACAATAACATTAATGCCTATAAGCAGGTATAACTTACTGCCCGATTTAAACACCTTGTAATATATATTTTGCCAGAAACCCATATCCAATAAAATCCTTTATTAAATAGAATTATGCGGACCTTGCAGTCGCCACATTTTTACCAGTATAAAGCCAATTATAGCTCCACCGAGGTGGGCAAAGTGGGCTACGTTGTCGCCACCAAATTGGCCGACACCTAACGACAATTCTATTAGTATATACACCGGAATGATATATTTTGCTTTAACAGGCACCGGAATAAATAGAATCATCAGCTCTGCGTTTGGATAAATCATCCCGAAAGCAATCAATACACCAAAGATGGCACCCGAAGCACCAATCATAGGCGCATGGAAAATGTTGTAGAGCTTTTGTGCACTGGGCCCATATTGCAGATAGGATGAATCCAGATTGGGAAAAGCTAAGTTTAATTGGCCGGTTATTGCATGCACCTCGAAACCCTGTACAATCATCTGGAAAACCACGGCGCCAATACCACAAATAAAATAAAAGGCCAGGAATTTTGGCGAAGTCATGGTATATTCTAATATGGCGCCGAACGAGTATAGTGCGAACATATTGAAAATGATATGCTCCCAACCGCCATGCAAAAACATATAAGTTATTAATTGCCAGGGCCTGAACAGGGGCGAATTAAAATAGTATACGCCGAAATGCTCACCTACAGGGTCCGCGACGCCCGAAAACCCGTGACTATAATATAGCGATGGAATGAAGCATAATATATTGATGATAAGCAGGTTTTTTAAAACCGGAGGCAGGTTGGAAAACGGTGATTGCATGTGTGTTTATATCTTTTTTTCTGCGGATGTTATTTTTCAAACCGCTCTAATAATTCATTTAGTGTAAATGTACTAATTACAGGCTTGCCGTTAAGCGCCACATTGGGCATCTGGCAGGCAAAAAGCTGATCTGTTAACTGGTTCATTTCTTCGGGCGACAGCTTTGTACCGGCCTTAATGGCTGG
>DATCXS010000296.1:0-10279 GCA_036565645.1 Mucilaginibacter sp. | reverse complement strand
ACCGCGGTGGTTACTGCCGCAATGTTACGCACTTGCGCGGTCAGGTTGCCCGCCATCTGGTTTACAGAGTCTGTCAGTTCGGCCCATACGCCTGCCACCCCTTTAATTTTAGCCTGCTCGCCCAGTTTACCTTCCGAACCTACCTGCCGGGCTACGCGGGTTACTTCCATTGAAAATAACTGGAGCTTGGAAAGCATTTGATTTGATTCCTTGGCGATACGCAAAAACTCGCCTTTCAGCGGGTGGCCCTTAATCTCCAAAGGAATATGCTTGGACAAGTCGCCATTGGCTACCGAATTGATCATACCTGCAAATTCCAGCGTAGGCGAGGTCAGGTCCTCTATCAGGTTATTTAACGAGTTTATACCCTTGCCCCATTCGCCTTTGGCGTCGGGCAGTTCGATCCGTTTAGCCAGGTTACCACGCTTGCCGATGGTTATTTCTGCAGAAGATATTTCGGCTACGAAACGCTCGTTCATATCGATGATATCGTTCAATACTTCACATATCCTGCCGTTGATTCCGGCTTGTGTTACTGGCATGCGTGCATTTAATTTCCCACTTTTTACTAAGGAAAGCACTCTTAAAAGCTCTTTTAGATCAAGTGTTTCACCAGCGGAAGTATCCGCGTCCGGTGTACGGGCAAGCAATTCGGCGATGGTATCGTCTTCCATAAGTCGGATGAAGAATATTGGTTAATAATAAATGTAATAGGTAGAATACTAATTAAAGTTACTTAAACAGATATTAAAATAAAAGCAGAAAAATGTCGCTATCATAAAAATGTCGGTAAAAGCAATATTGATCATTGTCTCTACTTTTAAGGTTTGACACCGGTTGACATAACAAAGTGTGTTGTTATTTGTTTTATATTAACACCAAGAAAAAACGATGATACAAGACCATCGATATTCAATGTTGAACTTGTTTTGCTTTAAAGAATAAGTGATAACCGAATTATAATGGCTCAACCCGATTAGGCAACTGGTAAAAAAATAAAAACAAAGTGCGACGCAATGCAAAGATTATACTTATTCTTCTGGAAAAATAAGGCTTAATCTATCAAAGGCTTGTTACGATAAGCTATACGCAACATACTTGGCAATACGACTAAAAGCAGCGGCAGCGCAATAATAAAACCACCTATCACCGCAATAGCCAGCGGCTGGTGTAACTGGGCGCCGGCACCAATGCCCAGTGCAAGCGGCATAAGGGCAATAATTGCACCGAGCGCGGTCATTAGCTTGGGCCTTAACCTGGTTGAGATAGAAAAGATGATTGCTTCGTCAATGGGGTTTTCCCTGGCGTTTTCCCGGAACTGCCAGAACGTAAAAATAGCATTCTCCCCAATGATACCAACAATCATAATAAGCCCGGTATAACTGCCGACGTTTAGTGGTGTATGGGTTAAAAAAAGCGCCAGAAAGCTCCCGCTGATACCCAATATGGCGATAGAAAGAATGATAAAAGCCACCTTGATATCCCGGAACAAAAAGAGAATTACACAGAATACCAGCAAGCTGGCCGAAATGAGAATGATAAGCAATTCTTTAAACGATTGTTGTTGCTCGGCATAAGCTCCGCCATATTCTACATGATAGCCAGTCGGCAAGTTTACTTTTTGTTGGATTCCTTTTTGAATCAGGGGCATAACGCTGCCTAAGCTGCCTTGATCAAGCCTTGCGGTAATTACACCCATCGCCTGCAAATTTTCACGCTCAATCTCTGCATCACCAGGGTGTACATTTATCTTTGCTACTTCAGAAAGCGGCAATAGTTTACCATTATTCAAAAAAATATTAAGTTTTTGGAGCCCGTTAATATCCAATGTGCGGTTACCGGGATAAACCAGGCGAATTGGTGATAATTGCTCCTTTTCTATAACATTCCCCACCAGAGTTCCGTCTAACGAATTTTGTATCTGGGCCTGCAATATATTCGGCGTCAGATTATATTGAGCCAGTTTGCTATAATATGGCTCCAACTGGACAGATGGGCCTGCGATAACAATACCAACGAATACGTCTGCGGTACCTTTAACATCGGCCACCACTGCAGCAATTTGTTTGGAGAGTTTGTGCAGAGTCGGCTGATTATCTCCAAAGACCTTTATTTCGATTGGTTGGGTAGAGGTCATCAGGTCGCCCAGCATATCGCCGATCACTTGTCCAAAATCCACCCGTAAGGCAGGTTGGGTTGATTCGATCGCAGTTCGAAGATCATTAATTACCTCTTCGGTGGTTTTCTTGTGATCTTTTTTTAACTGGATCAAATAGTCTCCCCGGTTAGGCTCTGTAATAAAGAATCCCATCTGTGTACCGGTACGGCGTGAGTAGGCCTGCACGTCAGGCTGTTTAACGATGATCTCTTCAACCTTGCGCAACATGCGGTCAGTTTCATCCAGCGAAGTTCCGGCTGGCGAACTATAATCGAGCACAATACTCCCCTCGTCCATATCTGGTAAGAAACCACTTTCCAACCGCCCTGGTATAAACACCACAATTGCAACCAGCAAAAATGCAAATCCAATACTAATCAGCGGCTTATGAATAAAAAAAGACACCCAGCGTCGTTTTTTAACATAGTGTTCTTCTGCCTGGTTAGTTTTATGAGGTTTATCGCGCGTAAGCAATAAATACACTACCGGCAAGCCTATCCAGGTAACAAAAAATGATGCTACCAATGTAATAATCATCGTACCGGTCATTATCTTAAAATAGGCACCGGCCACCCCGGTCATCAGCACAAACGGAACGAAAATAACTATGGTACTAATGGAAGAACCTACCATCGCCGGAAAAAGATAACTGATCGCTTTATGTAACAATGACGTTGTTGGCTCGTCAGGATGTTCTTCATGGGTACGGTGGATCTGTTCCACCACTACAATGGCGTCGTCTATAATCAAACCAATCGAGGCAGCAATTGCACCCAACGTCATGATATTGAACGTAAATCCGGCTATATAAAGAATCAACAATGTTAAAGCCAGCGTAATCGGTATGGTGATTAGGATTGCCGCACTTGCCTTAATCGACCGTAGAAAAATGATTGCTACAACAATTGCCAGCACCAGGCCTATCCAAAGACAATCTGTTACACTCCTGATTGCCGTATTGACAAAGTCGGCTTGTACATAATAAGGTTTGATGGTAACGCCCGGAGGAAGGATTTTTTGCAATGCGCTGATTTTTTTGGTCATCTCGTCAGATAACTGTATTAGATTAGCGTTTGGCTGTTTGACCACAGCAATCAATACCCCATCGTGACCATTAGCGTTGATCTTAGTATACTCAATTCCCGGACTTATCCGGACATCTGCGATGTCTTTTACCTGCACCACACGCTTCCGGTCATTGCTGATCACCAGTTCTGACAGCTGGTCGCGGGTATTGACCGTTGCATTCATCACGGTCAGATATAACATTTTGTATGCTGAAAGATAGCCCTCCGACTTAATAAAGTTTGTTTGACTTAGTGCGTTGCTCACCATATCTGGCGTAATGCCGAGCGTGCTCATTTTCTGAATATTCAGGACAAGCCAGTATTCCTTGTTCTTGCCCCCAGTCACACGGATGTCAGAAACTCCCGCTACCTGCGATAAAAACGGCTTGACGGTATATGTTGCAATCTGCTTCAACTCGATTGGCGACTTGGTATGACTTTCAAGCGTATAACCACTAACCGGCAAAATAGAGGGGTTCATTTTTTGAACAGTGATATTTACGTCCGGTGGCAGTGAGCTTTTGATCTGGTTAATGCTCGACTCAATGCGTTGCTGGCTGATATCGATATCGGCATTCCAATTCATGAAAGCCGATATTTCACAGCTACCGCGACTGGTTGTACTGCGCACATACTGCAGGTCGGGTACTTGTTTAACCGCATTCTCCAGGGGTTTAGTAACGGTTATCATCATTTTATCTACCGGCTGAAGGCCGGCATCGGCAATGATCTTGATCTTTGGAAATGTGATCTCAGGAAAAAGAGAGGTTTGCAGCCTCGAATAAGCAAATCCTCCACCTAACAGCACGATTAGCAATAACAGGCTGATCGGACTCTTATGGCGTACAAAAAAATTCTGCTTATTTTTCATGGGTGAATAATTTTGATTTTAGCCGTGTCCGGCAAGCCATAATTTCCGGTTTCTATAACACGGTCGGCTGGTTGAAAAACAGGTGATACTATCTCAATCTTAGCCGAGGTCTCTATACCTTTAGTTACCGGTACTTTAATGGCCGTGCTGTCATTAATTACTTTCATTACCCAAAACGCCGATAGCGTCTCGTTGGCTAATACGGCAGATTTTGGTAACATGGCGGCATTCAGCTTCGCTGATTTAATGATACGGGCTTTGGCAATCAGGTTTTCGGGCAATGGTTGAAGACTGTTTACTTTGACTACAACTCCCTGGGTTTGTGCCAGGGTATCTACCATCGGCATCGATGAAGCCACCTGGCCGGTTAACTTCGTACCATCAGATAAGGTAAGCTGCAATGTCTGGTTATGTGCCATTAGTTGATGCAGCTCATAAGGGACTTGTAACAGAAAGGCAAAACTGCTATGATCGCTGATAACCGCCAGTTGTTCCCCATCCTGAACGTAATCGCCCAGCTGATGGGTCATTTGAGTTACATAACCGCTTGATGCTGCCCGAATTTGGTTGACTCCCGAAAACTTGAAGGTTGTGTCAAGTACATTGATTGTATTGCCTATGCTTTGCGCTTCCTTAGTTTTAATCGTAAATAATAACTGCCCTTTACCTACGTACTGCCCGGGTTTCACCTTAACTTGTTCGATATAGCCAATGGCATTGGCTTTTACATAGCTCTTTTGCAAAAAAACAGAGATTGCATTAAGTATAATAGTATCCGAAAGCGGCCCGGTTTCTATATGGGTAACTGTTACCGGCGTAACCGCCGACACAGTGCTTTCCTCATCTGCTGATGAATTATCGCCGCCATTGCAGGCGCTTAAGGCAAACGCAGCAAAAAGCAGCATAACAGAATAACTATAATAATATTTATGCATTTTTAAATTATTTATTCCAGTAATTGAGTTGATTGATGAGTTGCAACTGACTGATAGTATTCGTAGTCTGTAGATTTTTCACAGACAGGTAGTTATTGATAGCCAGGATCAAATCTGAAATCTTCAGGTCGCCGGTTCGCATCAGTTGCATATCCACTTTAATGAGCGATTCTGAATATTTAAACTGATCCCGGATGTCGGAAAGCAAGCTGTCATATCCATTGATCTGTTCGCGCAATTGATAGATCTGCTGACTATACTGCTTGTTAAAGAATTCTTTGTACCGCTGCCGGGTATCTTCCTCCAGTTGAATTTTACGATGAGATAATTTTCGTTGTCCGCCATCGTATATCGGTATCGTTAATCCAAATCCCGCGCTGGCACCAAAATTCTTGTAATAGTCGGCGGTCAGGTCAGAATTATAACCACCGTCCACATAAGCGTGAAATTTCGGCTTATAAGCATAATCTACCAGTTGATGAGCATTGCGGATACGGAGGCTGTCCAGTTGAAACTGTTTAAAGAAAATGCTTTGACTCCTATCGGTAAGGTAGGTTGGTTGCAAGTCTGGTTTGCGCAAAGAGTCTAATGTGGTATCACGGATACCGGCCAGATACTTCAGCGTAGAGTATTCGGCCCTGTATTGAAGCTTGGCTTGCTCGAGTTGCAACTGTGCCTGTTTCAGTGTCACCAGGAAGGTAAGGTACTCACTTTGCTTGTATACATTAGCACGTGTAAGTTTTAAAAGAGCCTGCTCTTCTTTCGATAAAAGGGCGACCACTTGCTGGTTAAACCGTTGTTGTTCCTGGCTGCCGTAAGCTGTAATATATTGCGCCGTTACAGTTTTACGCAGGTCCTGCTCCGAAAGACGGATGGTATTACTCAGCGAATCTTTTTGGTTAAGGATGCCAAGAATTTGAGCGTTGAGATAACTTTTACCAATAAATTGCTTATCTACTGTCAGCAATCCGGTCAATTGTTGCCCGTTGGTGATCGCTTGCGAGTAACCATAGCTATGTATTATAGGAGCGTAAAGCCCCATGCCGTTGCCTGTAACCTGCGGCTTAAACCCCGCTTTCAGCCGGATACTATCAAGCCTGGCAGCAAGGATTTGATTATTCAGCTCGCGGATTAACGGGCTTTGGGTAATTGCAGAGCGGATAAAATCTTCCAGGCCGCGGTTTTGTGCACGGCAGGAAAAAGCGGCAAATAAGGCTATAAAACAAAGAAAAAATCGTTTCATGCTACTATAGTAAATGACAATTCTGGATTAAATTTGAATAGGGGTAATTAAATACAATATCGAAACAATGCATATCGGTCCGAAAGGCATATCGAAAAGAAAAACCGTAACTATCACAGATTTCTTTAATCAGCGTTAAGCCCAGGCCGCTGCCTTCAGATTCCGGCGATTTATAAAATCGCTGTAGTATTTGCTTTTCATTGAGCGGTATGAGCGTACCGGTATTGCAAAAACTAAACCCTTGCTGATCCAGTTGAATAACTATCTTACCTTGTGTGCAATTATGTTGAATGGCATTGCCCATCAGGTTATTCAGGATAATCATTAACAGGTCACGGTTAATCGTGATATGGCAAGGCTTTAAATATTCTGAAATAATGATACCGCGGTCAGCCAGCAGTTCCTGGAACTCATTGACCATGTCCTGTATAAATTGGCACAGGTCAATTTCTTCTCGTTCTGCAATCAGTTTATTTTCAATCCTGGATAACATGAGCATTGACCGGTTAAGCTTTTTCAGCTTTCCTACCGTATGATAAACCTCACTAATCAGCAGTCCTTGCTTATCGTTCATTTCACCAACCTGCATCAGTGTATCTAACTTAGAGTTAATTACGGCCAGGGGCGTCATAAGTTCGTGCGCAGCGTTTTCAACAAATGCTTTCAGAGACTGATAATCCTGCAATACCCGTTGGGACATAGCCGTTACCTCTATGTTTAGATCACGAAACTCATCAATACGGGTATTTACCGGGTCTATGCCATTTCGGTCGGCCAGGTTAAAAAGTTTGATGGCCCTAAGTATCTGATAGAACGGTTGCCAAAGTCTTCTCAAAACCAATTTGTTAATCAGCAACAAGACCGTCAGCAAAACAAAAACGATTCCCAGCGTTATGAAAAAGATCATTCGTATCAGATATTCAGTCTCAACCTTCGACTCGGTAATTTCTATGCGGTAAAGCTGCTGTCCTACCATGACCGAACTGGTCAGTGTTCGGCCAGATTCTTCACCGTGTTCATGTGCGTCAAAAAAGCGGGAATCTGAAAACCGTCGTGCAACCGCATGGCCCTCAATTGGTGTAAAATGAATGATCAGGTCATCCGACTTAAACACCTGAGGCAGCGCATGGTTCAGCTTTACATACTCAAAAATTTCATTTTCCTCTACGTCAAGGTCTTTGTCAACCTGCCCCGTTAAAATATAGCTGATCGAAAAATAATAGATAACGCCGGTTACAACGATGACCAGAATGGTAGTTAGTAAGCTTACGCTGTTATAGCGATCAAGTAATTTCAATGGTCACTAAATTTATAACCCATGCCATAGGTGGATTGAATATAATCCCCGCTTCCGGCTTCTATTAGTTTTTTGCGCAGATTTTTAATATGCGAGTATATAAAATCAAAGTTATCAGAAATATCTATCTCATCACCCCACAAATGTTCAGCGATAGCATTTTTAGAAATGACCTTACCTTTATTGGCCACAAAGTACAGAAGTAGTGCATATTCCTTTTTAGTCAGTTTGATGGGAGCACCAAATACGTTTACCTGCTTAGCCAGCAGATCAATAGTAATTTCGTGGAAGATGATCTCCCTGTTACCGTTAAAAGACTTTCTGCGCACAATTGCCATTACCCGCGCTTTTAATTCCGACAAGTGGAAGGGCTTAGTAAGGTAATCATCTGCCCCAAGATCCAACCCCCGGAGGCGGTCATCCAGCGAGTTCTTTGCTGAAATAATCAAGACACCGTCTGGATGATGATTAGCTTTTAGCGCTTCCAGAATATCCAGGCCGCTGCCATTGGGTAGGGTAATGTCAAGCAAGATACAATCGTAACGGTACACATTTATTTTTTGCAAAGCGGTTTCATACCCGCCGGCCGTTTCACAGACATTTCCGCTTTCTGCAAAATAATCCCGGATACTATCACGCAAACCAGGTTCGTCTTCTACAACAAGTATTTTCACAATAGTTTCAAAGCTCATTATTAATTCTGTATAAATTTTGTGTGAATGCTATTGCCTGCCATGATGAATTATATATAGATCCTGAAAAACACAGATTTCGCTTTTTCATTCGCAGATGCGAAAGATCAAAAGTACGTTTACCATATGGAAATTTACCATCAGCATTATATTACCGCCAAGCGCTTCATTTCGTTTGATCTGGTCTTTTGCCGGTTGGTTTTTCTTCTGACATGGAAATTGGCCCGCACCATTAACAAATGTTATTTGCCGATGATATTAAGACCAAACCTAAATAGCAGTTATTTTTAACGGTGCATTATAAAAGGCATTATTTTTAATCATGCATCAGGAAAACCACGTTAATAGCTCAGAGACAATCCGTGACATTGTGATCGGTATGTCCGATGGGTTAACTGTCCCGTTTGCTTTGGCAGCGGGGTTAAGTGGCGCGGTCAATGCGTCGGGTATTGTGGTAACCGCAGGCATGGCCGAGATTGTGGCAGGCTCTATCGCGATGGGACTTGGCGGCTTTTTGGCCGGAAAAACGGATACCGATCACTACAATGCCGAATTGAAACGGGAATATGACGAGGTGGAACGGGTGCCTCAACAGGAGAAAGAGGAGGTTAAAGAGGTCTTTGCTGATTTTGGACTATCCGCAACTTTGCAGCAGCAGATTGCGGACGAGATGGAAAAAGATAAAGATAAATGGGTTGATTTCATGATGAAATATGAACTTGGCTTAGAAAAGCCTGATCCAAACAGAGCCAAAAAAAGCGCATTAACCATTGGCATATCATACATTATTGGCGGCATTATTCCTCTTTCGCCATATATATTTATTCATGATGCCGTACAAGCTTTATATTATTCGTGTGGTATCACTTTAATTGCCTTGTTCATTTTCGGTTATTTTAAAAGCAAGCTAACGGGGCAGCCTCCCGTGAGCGGCGCGATCAAGGTGGTAGTTATTGGCGCTTTAGCAGCCGCAGCTGCCTTTATTTTAGCCAGGGCAATAAATAAGTAGTAGCCAAAAACATTGTACTGATGGTAATATCTCTAAGAACGTATAACAACAACGACCAGATTTCATTACTTAAATATGAGTATCACCTAATATCTTAGACACACTTTCAATTACCTTCAATCAAGATGTTTATAATAAATTCGGCGAGTACTTTTTAGGATAATTTTACTCACTTTTTTGTAGCGATTTGATGAATAAAACAGGACTTTGACAAGAACAAAAAAGATACTGTATCATAAATTATGTTACAGTATCTTTTATATTTTAATAATTCGCTTTTCAAAGAGCGCTCATCATCGGTCGGATTTTCCATGACTATTTAACAAAAACTGTTTTGCTTTCGGCCGGAATGTTATTGGCATAAGAATGAAACGGATGAAGGTGAAGTGAAATAAGCTCTGAAAATAGGGCGAACATCCCAATTACCCCAGGATTATTCAGTTTGGCTGGTTTAGGGTCTATAGCGCAAAGCGTACCAAAGAATGAGCCGTCCGGCCTGTTTATGGGAACGGATATGTAGCTTTGAAATCCATACATGATAGGCGTAGGGTGGCAGACAAACCTACTATCTGCTGCCACATGGTCGATTATCACTGCCTGGCCGTGCTGCCTTATTTCATTACAAATAGTTGTTTCAAGTTTTAATTCGCCGCCTGCTGCAAGCCCGAATGAGATCTCGTCACGGACGGTACATGCCACCCATCGTTCGTCCGTAACCCTTGCAATGGCTGCAAAACCCATACCAGTAACCCTGCAAACAACTTCAAGTAATTTTTGCACACCCGATATGCGGTTAATAATTTCAATGTCGGTTTGAATACAGGGCTTTTCAATCAACTTACTCAGTTCTACATCCAATAAGTCGGCTAATTTACTTAACCGGTCAAGCGTGATCTTGGTATAACCGCATTCTACTTTACTGTAAGCGTTTTGAGATATATTAAGCTTAAATGCCAGGTAATCCTGTGAGTAATTCCGGTAAAGCCGGGCATTGCGGATATTGGCGG
>DATCXS010000006.1:0-6859 GCA_036565645.1 Mucilaginibacter sp. | reverse complement strand
TTAAAACAAGCACCGAGATAGGTAAAGATATTGCTGCCGATGAGTTGGTTCGCAGCCATGATGCGGTAGTATTGGCCGGTGGTTCAACCATTCCGCGCGATCTGCCTATTCCGGGCCGCGAGCTGAAAGGCATCCACTTTGCTATGGACTTCCTGAAACAGCAAAACAAACGTGTAGGTAATTCGCCTATTACTGCCGAAGATATTTTAGCTACCGGTAAAGATGTAGTGGTTATAGGCGGTGGTGACACCGGTTCTGATTGCGTAGGTACATCAAATCGCCAGAAAGCTAAATCGATCAAACAATTTGAGGTGATGTTTCAGCCGCCCGAGCAGCGTACTCAGCACATGCCCTGGCCAACTTATCCAATGATATTGAAAACCACTACTTCGCACGAAGAAGGCGTTGAGCGCCATTGGGGTATCAACACCAAAGAGTTTATTGGCGATGAAAACGGTGAGTTAAAAGCCTTACGCATTGCCGACGTTACCTGGGATACCGATTTATTGGGTCGGCCGGTTAAGTTTGCCGAAGTGGAAGGGTCTGAACGGGAAATTCCTTGCCAAAGAGTATTCCTGGCAATGGGCTTCCTGAACCCGCAATACGTGGGCATGCTTAAAAGCTTGGGCGTTGTGCTTGACGGACGCAAAAACGTTAATGCTAAAGAAGGCGTTTTCCGCACCAACGTAAGCAAGGTATTTGCAGCCGGCGATATGCGCCGCGGACAATCGTTGGTTGTTTGGGCTATATCAGAAGGCCGGGAATGCGCCCGCAAGGTTGACGAGTTCCTGATGGGGCACTCTGACTTGGAAAGCAAAGATTCGATCAATCAATTTGAACAGGTGTTTACTTCGTAAAACACGAAGGAAATTGAATATTAAAAGCCCTTAGTAAAGTATTACCGGGGGCTTTTTTTGTTGCTTTAATTGTCGTTTCAATAACCGAATTTATTAACTTAAACTACTGCCTCATAATGCTCAACAACCGGGGACGGATCGTAATAATGATGTAGCAGCTTTTTCCATTCCAGGTATTCTTCGGATTGACGAAAACCGATAGTGTGGTCTTCGAGCGTTTCCCATTCTACCAATAAAATGTATTTACCAGGCTGCTCCAGGCATTTACTTAACGAGTGCCTGATGTAACCTTTTATAGCGCTGATGTACTGCCCTGCAGTTGCAAAATCTTTTTCAAATTGTGTCTCCTTGCCTGAGGTAGGGTTCAGGATGGCTACTTCTAAAATCATATCTGTGATGTGTATGCACAAATCTATATATATGTCTGCACATTAGGGTCGATGCTTCCTTCAAAAACATCGGGTTGGATAATAACGAAGCGGATGCGGGGAAATTCTTTTTTTATTTCCGTGCGGATACGGTCGATGGAGTCATTGATCTCATCGGCGGTTAGGTGGTGTTTAAAAGCGACGATCAGCATGACCAATATTTCTTCGGGCGATTGATAGGTTGACAGCAAGTGCATTAAGTTAAGCACGGCTTTGTCGCTCTCTACGATCTGTTGAATGCGATGCTTAGTGTTGGTTCTGACGCCCTCGCCCATCAGCAGACTGCGGCTCTCTCGCGCTAAAATGAGTGATACAAAAATTAATATTATACCAATCAGCAATGAAGCTACTCCATCCAGGTAAGGTTGATTGAGGTGGTGGCTCAGATATAAAAATAAGGCTGCAATAGACAATCCGGCCACGGCGGCGCTGTCTTCAAACAAAACAAGGAATGTTGAAGGATCTTTACTGCTGATAATGGCACCCCACCAAGTTTGTCCCTCCCGCAGTTTATTAAACTCGATCGCTGCTATTACCAACGATGTCCCTTCAAACACTACCGACATAGCCAGTACAATGTAACTCCATTTGGCATCGCCCAACTCTACGGGGTGCAAAATATGGATGATCCCCTGGTATATCGACAAGCCACCACCTAAACCAAATATCAGGATAGATACTGCAAACGACCAGAAATAAAGCTCCTTGCCATAACCAAGCGGATGATATTTATCTGGCTTTTTCTTGCTCAGGCTAATACCAAGCAGTAACAGCAGTTGGTTGATGGTGTCAACTACCGAATGCATTCCCTCTGCAATCATAGCCGCACTGTTACTTATGCTACCGGCAATAAATTTGGTTACGGCTATTAAAAGGTTAGCTAAAAGCGCTGCATATATGGTTTTTTTAATAGTTGCCATCTGTACTGAATAATACGTTTGGCACTATTTATGTTTGGATTATCTCAAAATACAGCTAATAGTAGATATTTCTATATCTATTATTTGCCAGGAGTTAATATTTAATAATATATTTTAACAGTAAAGTTATCTAACACAAACAATTATGAAAACAAAAATCAATTTCACAACCCCGAAAACCTTACTTGCCGTTGCCGCATTATCAATTGTCACGTGTTTAAGTGCCTGTAGTAAAAATAATGACAGCATAGGTACCAATGCATCAGCCTATGTTATGGCTACTAATACCGCCGAGGCTTCTGATGCGCAGGATTTTTATTCCGACAACAAAAAAGTTAATTCTTCAGCTTTAGCCTACACCCAATCAACCGCCTATGTCAATGTAAAAGCCGGCAATCATAACCTGCAATTTAAAAGCAACTCATCAGCAACCGTAAATAGCTCAACCACCTTAAATACTCAAGCTGGTAAATATTACAGCGTATTTTACACTGACGATAAATCAACCGTTACAGCTACTGATGACCACACTGCCCCAAAATCAGGCAAAGCAAGAGTCAGATTTATTAACCTGAGTTCGGCTTTAACTTCGGCTGTTGACTTTGGTGTAACAGGTGGTAACAAAATGATTACCAGCCTGGCTTACAGATCTGCTTCGGCTTATAGCGATGTTGATGCTGCTACCAAATTTTCACTTTATGCGGCAGGTACAAGCACTGTAGTTTTAAATATCCCGGTAACTATTGAGGCCGGTCATATTTACACCATCTATATTTCGGGTGCTACGCAAGCTACCATCCAATACCATGTTCTGATGCAGGACTAAAAAACAATATTGCCAACCAATGCCCGTTATAACTCATTATGACGGGCATTTTTATTATTAGTTAAAACAAAACTGCTATTTACAAAACATCATTATCTTTGTATCATCACTTATCATTATAAAACTATGAACAACTCTACTTTTAAAACAACAAAAAAAATATTTCCGTTATTAGTACTGGCGCTATTAGCTATTACTGCTTGTAATAAAAAAAACAACAATCAGCTTAGCGGCACTGCTTACATCCAGGTAACCAATGCTTCGCAGGCCGATTCGCCGATGGATTTTTATATCGGTAGCACCAAAGAGAACACGCTGCCACTGCCTTATACGCAAAGCACCAATTATTTTTCGGTTAACGCCGGGCAAAAGCAACCCGCTGCATTTAAAACATCTGCAACCGGCAACATGCTGGTAGGATTCCAAATAACCCCGCTTCCTGGTGTGTATTACAGTATTTTTTATTTTGGCGGCAATACAGTTTCTTATATTGATGACCTTTCTATAGCTGCAGGCAAAGCACGCGTGCGCTTTATCAATTTAAATAAAGATTTAACTGACAACCTTGACTTTGGCGTAACCGGTGCAGGGGCACCATTAGTTACCGGTTTAAGTCCTGCTTTTGACTCGCAATATTATAGTGTTGCTCCCGGATCTTCATTCTCGATCTATATTTCGGGATCCACCACCTCTATGTTAGATATTCCAACTACCACAGAGGCGGGGCACGTTTATACCATATATCTGTCGGGTACTTTAAAAGCCGACCTGAAGGCTACTGTATTATTACAGAAATAATTTAAAACATTCAATAAAACGCCCGGTACTACCGGGCGTTTTCTATTTTAGCCAAATTACCGGGCTCAGCATCTGTTATGAAAATAGTTTATCTTGCTATTATATTTATTGCCGTTATGATGTTTTTGCGAACCATAAGGCGTTAACTTACAGATGTTTGAACTTATCCGTCCCGGTAATTTTGAATAAACCATTTAAGCGCATTGCTTAAATTAGATTTTTTGTAAGCTAAAACTACCTCGGTTGTAACAGGTATATCTGTTAAATCAACAAATGTAAGCTGTAAATCAGCATATTGCTGTTTTAAAGATAGCGGCAATATAGATACCCCCAGGCCGGCTTCGACTAACTGTACTATAGAGTGGACATTATTGACTTCATGGGTAATGTCGGGCTTAAAACCCATTCGATAGCATATTTCGATCAATTTACTATGATATTGCGGTGCGTACTCTTTATTAAAAAAAATGAAAGGCTTGTCTTTTATAAAGCCGGTTAGCTGTTGCCGGTTGTGAAGTTTTTTATGAGCAGCCGGTATCACTACCATAAAAGGATCAAAAAATAAGGTGTGTACAGTCAGATGTTCTGACTGTACCGGTGCCCGTAATATGCCCACGTCCAGTTGTCCTTGCTCCAGGGCTTCTATTTGTTTGATAGTAGGCCGCTCGTACAAGTTAGTTTTGATATAAGGAAATTCGGCACGTAACGACTTTAAAACCTCGGCTAGGTAAGGTTGGTAAACCGAACTGATGTAACCGATCTTCAGTTCGCCGCTATCGGCAGCGCGATGAATTTGCCGGGCGATATTTTTACTTTCTTCCAGTTGAGCGAATATCGAATCGACCGAAGCTGCGAAATATTTGCCGGCCTCGGTAAGTGCGACGCGCTTATTATTACGTACAAACAGCTGTACGCCAAGTTCGTCTTCCAACTCTTTGATCTGGCGGCTTAAGGGTGGTTGCGAAATGAACAGGCTGGCAGCGGCGTTTCTGAAATGCAGGTGCTCGGCTACCGCCTTGAAGTATTGCAGGTGTCTGATTTCCATTTTTTATGATACTTTTCAGCTATCAATAATTGATAAAATTGATATTTTTCAAATATTGTAAAAACGGATAGTTTTGACAAACAATAACAACACCATAACTTATGAAGATCGATTATTCTAAAAAATCTACCAACGACGAGATCAGAGCACGTTTTGATAATGATGTAGAGCGCTTTTCCAATTTAGAAACCGGCCAGGCCACCACCATTGATGCCCCGCTTACCCTGGAGCTGTGTACCGAAGCCGCTAAATATGTAAACCCTGATGCCAGGGACCTTTTAGATATAGGCTGCGGCGCAGGTAATTATACTTTGAAGATGCTAAGCAAGATCAGTAACCTGAACTGCACCCTGAATGACCTGAGTTTACCGATGCTGAAGCGCGCCCAACAGCGTATTACACCACAAACTAAGGGAGAGGTAACTATCATTCAGGATGATATGCGCAATTTGGATTTGGCTGATAACAGCTTTGACATTGTCCTGGCCGCAGCTACCTTTCATCACCTGCGCGATGACGCAGACTGGGAGCATGTGTTCGGCAAGCTATATAAAGCCTTGCGCCCGGGCGGCAGCATCTGGATATCAGACCTGATAACTCATGATACCGCCGCATTGGAGCAGCTTTTTGCTAAACGCTACAGCGATTACCTGGACATTCTTGGCGGACCTGAATATCGCCGGAAAGTATTGGACTATATAGCTCATGAAGATAGCCAACGCTCCATAAATTTCCAGACGGATCTGTTAAAAAAGGTGGGTTTCAAAAGCGTGGAGATACTACATAAAAACTCATACTTTGCCGCATTTGGTGCTATAAAGCAGGTTGGTTTTAATTAAATGCGTTTAAAGACACTTTGCTTATAATCGCCATCCCCTGTTTTTTTAAATTTTGAGTGGCCGATACTTTTATTTTCGCCATCTTCGGCCACAAAAAATCTGAGATCATGATAAATGTAAATGAATATTTTGGCGGGGCGGTTAAATCGCTCGCTTATACTGCTGCCGACGGTAAATCGACCATTGGTGTAATCGAATCAGGCGAGTACGAATTCGGCACCTCAACTCCTGAAACCATGACTGTTATAGAAGGCGAACTAATTGCACTTTTACCGGGCGAAACAGAATGGAAAAGCTATACCAACGGTCAGTCATTTAAAGTTGCAGCCGGTACTTCTTTCAAGGTAAAGACCGGGGGTCAGAGTTCATATCTATGTAAGTACCGGTAAACACGGGTACTTTAGTTGAAGTAAGTCCACGGAATGTGTTTCCACATACCGTGCGACAGGCCGCCGGTTAACAGCTCATATATTAAATATATGGGCCAGAATATATAGCATAATATCAGCAGTATTATCGAGTGGTTATAATACCAGTTTATCATTAGTGCATATATGCCTAATAACAGGTATAATATGCTTGAATCTCTTTTGCCCATATCGCTGTAGGTTGTTATTTTATTTTTTGTTTACACTAAGGTAATTAATCAGGTATTAAATTTCAGACACATTTCTTGCCGCCGAAAGCGGGTGTCAAGGCTCCGGGCGTAATAAGTTTTCCACAAAAAGGTAAAAACGGCCTAAAAATGGCCAGTTATCCACATTTCAGGCAATAAAAAATTTTAACATTTATATACTACTTAATAAAAGTAGACTATGTTTGTGAAAACAATTCACACCTAATAAGGTTAACTTTTTTTAAACAATTAAAAACTTATCATGGCAACACCTACAAGTGGCGGCATTACCGCTTATTCAGTAAAAACTAAAACCAAAAACGTACCAATGGTAAATCCTGTTATTGATGTAAAATCAGGCAGATACATTGCTACCGGTATGGATGCTGCAGGCAACAAAATGGCTGCAATCTTGAACAAGGCTACGGCCGAAGGTCATATCGCAAGCGGCGCTGCTAAAAAAGGCAGTGGCTGGTAAGAAAACCAACAGGCTACGGCCGTTGTAAATAAATAAGGCAGGGTTTGTATAA
>DATCXS010000010.1:0-9543 GCA_036565645.1 Mucilaginibacter sp. | reverse complement strand
GAAAGCAAAAGGGCCAACCGAATACGGTTGGCCCTTTTTACTAATATATATTGAGAAATTATTTGCTGTCGTCTTTCACTTCTTCAAAGTCAACGTCAGTTACAGTGTCACCGTGGTCTTGCGGACCTTGACCGGCACCTGCGCCTGCATCAGCACCTGGTTGTTGGCCTGCTTCTGCAGATGCTTTGTACATCTCTTCTGAAGCAACAGTCCAGGCTGCATTAAGTTCAGCTTGAGCAGTTTCTATATCAGCCAGGTTTTTAGCGCTGTAAGCGGCTTTTAATTTAGTTAAACCTTCTTCAATCGGTGCTTTTTTGTCAGCCGGTAATTTATCACCAAACTCTTTCAGCTGTTTCTCGGTGCTAAAGATCAAGGCGTCAGCGCTGTTTAGCTTTTCAACTTCCTCTTTTGCAGCTCTGTCAGCATCAGCATTGGCTTCAGCTTCTTCTTTCATTTTCTTGATTTCGGCATCAGTCAAACCAGATGAAGCTTCGATACGGATCTTTTGTTCTTTACCGGTAGCTTTATCTTTTGCAGATACATGCAATATACCGTTGGCATCGATATCAAAAGTTACCTCAACCTGTGGCACGCCACGAGGTGCCGGTGGGATACCGTCCAGGTGGAAACGACCAATAGTACGGTTACCTTGTGCCATAGGGCGCTCACCTTGCAGAATGTGGATCTCAACAGACGGCTGATTATCAGACGCGGTAGAGAAAGTCTCCGATTTCTTGGTCGGTATAGTAGTGTTCGACTCGATCAGTTTGGTCATTACACCACCCATAGTTTCGATACCTAATGAAAGCGGGGTAACGTCTAACAATAACACATCTTTAACTTCGCCGGTTAATACACCACCTTGAATAGCAGCACCAATAGCTACAACTTCGTCTGGATTAACACCTTTTGAAGGTGCTTTACCGAAGAATTTCTGAACGGCATCCTGTATAGCAGGGATACGGGTTGATCCACCTACCAGGATGATCTCGTCGATATCGCTTATGCTGTAACCTGCGTTTTTCAAGGCTGTTTTACAAGGCTCAATAGTACGCTTGATCAGGCTATCTGCCAATTGCTCAAATTTGGCACGGGTTAAAGTTTTAACCAGGTGCTTAGGCATACCGTCGGCAGCAGTGATGTATGGTAAATTGATCTCTGTTTGGGTAGAGCTTGATAATTCAATTTTTGCTTTCTCTGCAGATTCTTTTAAACGTTGTAAAGCCATCGGATCTTTACGCAGATCGACACCTTCGTCGCTCTTAAATTCGTCTGCCATCCAGTCGATGATTACCTGGTCAAAGTCATCGCCACCCAGGTGCGTGTCACCGTCGGTTGACTTTACTTCGAACACACCATCACCTAACTCCAATACAGACACGTCATGCGTACCGCCACCGCAGTCAAACACGGCAATTTTCATGTCTTTGTGGGCTTTGTCCAGACCATAAGCAAGGGCAGCCGCAGTAGGCTCGTTGATGATACGACGAACTTTCAGACCTGCAATTTCGCCGGCTTCTTTAGTAGCCTGACGTTGTGCATCGTTAAAGTAGGCAGGTACGGTAATAACCGCTTCCGTCACTTCAGTACCTAAAAAGTCCTCGGCAGTTTTCTTCATTTTTTGAAGGATCATTGCAGAGATCTCCTGAGGCGTATATTTACGATCGCCTATCTCGACACGTGGCGTGTTGTTATCACCTTTAACCACTTTGTAAGGTACGCGATCGGCCTCTTTAGTAACCTCGTTAAACTGGTTACCCATGAAGCGCTTGATAGAAGAAATAGTTTTTGTAGGATTTGTAATAGCCTGACGTTTTGCAGGGTCACCTACTTTACGCTCGCCGTTGTCGATAAAAGCCACTACTGACGGCGTAGTACGTTTTCCCTCGCTGTTGGCTATAACTACAGGTTCATTACCTTCCATTACAGCTACACACGAGTTTGTTGTTCCTAAGTCGATTCCGATTATTTTAGACATATGATTATTGATTTCTTGTGTTGTTTGTTTTACTACAAGGTATCAACAATGCGTGTGCCAATTTGGATTTGGCAGTTTTTTTAGTCAGAAAGGCAAAAGTTGAAAGGCGAAAGATAATTTTTCGTCAGAAATATGTGTGATTGTGATGACAGGTTGACAGAGTATCTATATCATAATAAGTAAAAATCGCAAACAAAAACGCCCTGCTCGATAATCGAACAAGGCGTTTTTTATACTGTAGAGACGCACTACTTTGCGTCTGAGGAATTATTCTCCTTTTTCAGCGTTTTCTTCGTCAGCGGCCGGAGCTTCTGGCGCTGCTTCTGCGGCCGGAGCTTCTTCAACTGCTGCCTCAGCTACTGGTGCTTCTTCTATTGCTGCTTCAGCAACCGGTGCTTCATCACCTGGAGTTACTTCAGCACTTGCAGCCGGAGCTTCAGCTTTAGCTTTACCAGCACCACCACGACGGCGTGTTGATTTCTTAGCAGCTTGTGCTGTATCTGCACCGTAAGTTGTGTTATAGTCAACCAACTCGATGATTGCCATTTCAGCGTTATCACCTAAACGATTTTCTAACTTAACAATACGGGTATAACCACCCGGGCGGTTAGCAATTTTCTCAGCAATTTCGCGGAACAGGATAGTTACTGCTTCTTTGTCTTGCAGGTAGCTAAATACTGTACGGCGTGAGTGAGTGGTATCATCTTTACCTTTTGTAAGGATTGGCTCTACGTAAACGCGTAAAGCTTTTGCTTTAGCTAATGTAGTAGTAATGCGCTTGTGTAAGATAAGCGATGTAGCCATGTTACTCATCATCGCTTTGCGATGGCTGGTGGTACGACCTAAGTGGTTGTGTTTTTTACCGTGTCTCATTGTTTTTTGTTTTGTGGCACGTGCATACCGTTGGGCGGCTTTTCAGTCAAGCCCGCGGAATTATGCAAATACTCCGTTTGTAAATTGTGTTAGGAGTTAGTGAGATCGCCTCACTATTACTACTCTTTATTAGATTTAAGAATAAGAGTCAAGAACCAAGCGTCTTGTATCTTGATTCTTAACTCTTGATTCTCTTTTCTTATTCTTCGTCTAATTTAAATTTCGACAAGTTCATGCCGAAAGATAAACCTTTTGATTTTACCAAGTCCTGGATCTCAGTTAATGACTTTTTACCAAAGTTTCTGAATTTCAACATATCAGCCACGTCGTATGATACCAGGTCAGCAAGACTGCGGATATCAGCTGCTTTCAAGCAGTTTAACGCCCGTACAGATAGGTCAAGATCAACTAACTCCGTTTTAAGGATCTTGCGCATGTGCAGAATTTCCTCATCAACTTCTTTAGTTTCTTCTTTAGCCTGAGCTTCTAACATCATGTTTTCGTCGCTGAATAACATAAAGTGCTGGATCAGGATCTTAGCAGCTTCTTTCAGCGCGTCTTCAGGATGGATCGAGCCGTCTGTAGCAATATCCAATACTAATTTTTCATAGTCGGTTTTTTGCTCTACACGATAGTTCTCGATAGTATATTTTACGTTTTTTATTGGCGTATAGATCGAGTCGATAGCGATAACCCCAACATTTGCATCAGGATTTTTATTCTCTTCGCTGGCAACGTAACCACGGCCTTTATTAATGGTGAACTCAATCTCAAGCGTTACAGCAGTATCCATGTTGCATACAACCATATCAGGATTTAATACCGTAAAGTTATTTGAGAATTTAGTGATATCACCAGCCTTAAAAGCATCCTGACCATTGATGATCACGAAGACTTTTTCGCTGTCGCCAGATTCACCAGTCTTTTTAAACCTAACTTGTTTTAAGTTTAAGATGATCTCGGTAACGTCTTCAACAACTCCTTTTATAGTTGAAAACTCATGCGACACACCTGAGAAACGTACAGATGTAATTGCATAACCTTCAAGCGATGAAAGTAATATACGACGTAACGCATTACCAATGGTTACACCAAAACCCGGCTCCAACGGACGAAATTCAAACGTTCCGTCAAAATCGGTCGACTTTTGCATGATAACCTTATCTGGTTTTTGAAATGCTAATATTGCCATTTATATCCTTTATTTATTGTTTACAAATTGATTTGAGATGTGAGATTTGAAACCTCATATCATCATCTTTATTTATGATCTTATATAAATGCGAAATCTGCGACTTCAAAAAAAGTCTCAGATCTCACATCTTAATTCTCATATCTTATTTAGAGTACAACTCGACGATCAGATTTTCCTTGATGTTTTCCGGAATCTCGTCACGGTTTGGATAGTTCAGGAATTTACCTGTTAAGGTGTTTGCATCCCATTCTAACCAGCTATATTTTGTAACTCTGTGGCCCGCTACTGAATTAACAATAGCTTCCAGTGATTTTGATTTTTCGCGTACTGCAATAACGTCGCCGGCTTTAACCTGATAAGAAGCAATGTTTACTACTTCGCCGTTTACAGTGATGTGTTTGTGACCAACTAATTGACGAGCGCCCGAACGTGTAGGAGCGATACCTAAGCGGTATACAGCATTATCTAAACGAGCCTCTAAAAACTTCAATAAGTTTTCGCCGGTGATGCCTTCTTTAGCCGAAGCACGGTGAAACAAGTTTTCGAACTGACGCTCTAATACACCATAAGTGTATTTAACTTTTTGTTTCTCCATTAACTGTACCGCATACTCAGACTGTTTGCCTCTTCTTTTTGAAGCGCCATGCTGGCCTGGTGGGTAATTTTTTCTTTCTAACGCTTTATCCGCACCGAAGATTGGCTCGCGGAAACGGCGTGCAATTTTGGATTTTGGGCCTGTGTATCTTGCCATTTGTTTGTGTGTTTTAAAGTATCATGCAGCCCGCAGCTGCCGAATCTTAGCTTTAAAAATTGATGAATTAAACTCTTCTTCTTTTTGAAGGACGGCATCCGTTGTGCGGAAGCGGGGTAATATCCTTTATAGTAGTTACCTCAATACCGGTAGTTTGTAAAGTACGGATAGCCGACTCACGGCCAGAACCCGGGCCTTTTACAAACACTTCTACTTTACGTAAACCTAAGTCGTAAGCAGTTTTACCGCAATCGGCAGCAGCTTGACCGGCAGCGTAAGGAGTATTCTTTTTTGAACCCTTAAAACCCATTTTACCAGCTGATGACCATGAAATAGCCTGACCGGTTTTATTAGTAAGGGTGATAATGATATTGTTAAAAGTTGCGCTGATATGTGCTTCGCCTACCGGCTCAACAACCACAATGCGTTTTTTGGTAACTTTTTTAGCTTTAGCCATTTTCTTTTTTTGAGGTTTGAGATATGAGATTTGAGATGTGAGACTTAGCTCATTTCAAATACATCCTATCCTATTTATATAGAAACGTCAGATAAGATCTCATGTGTCATATCTAACGTCTCCAAATCTAATTATTACTTAGTAACTTTTTTCTTGTTAGCAACTGTCTTACGTTTACCTTTACGGGTACGCGAGTTGTTTTTGGTGCGTTGTCCGCGTAATGGTAAACCTTTACGGTGACGGGTACCACGGTAGCAACCAATATCCATTAAACGTTTGATGTTTAATTGTACTTCTGAACGCAAAGCACCTTCAACTTTTACTTCATCGTTGATGATAGTACGAATCGCAGATAACTGATCGTCATCCCAGTCTTGTACTTTAATGTTAAAGTCAATACCGGCTTTAGTTAAAATTGCCTGGGCTTTAGAACGGCCAATACCGTAAATGTAGGTTAAACCTATCTCGCCTCTCTTATTCTTTGGTAAATCAATACCTGAAATCCTTGCCATATTTGTAAATTGTTTTTAAGTAAGACCGAACGGCGGGCCACCGTTGTACGGATGCTTACAATGCCTTTTCTAATTATCCCTGACGTTGTTTAAATTTCGGGTTCTTTTTGTTAATCACATAAAGTTTCCCGTTACGACGAATGATTTTGCAATCAGCGCTGCGTTTTTTGATGGATGCTCTAACTTTCATCTCTCTATTTATTATTTATATCTGTACGTTATTCTACCCTTGGTTAAATCATAAGGGCTCATCTCCAATTTTACGCGGTCGCCAGGTAATATTTTGATATAATGCATGCGCATTTTACCTGATATGTGCGCAATAATCTCATGACCATTTTCAAGTTCAACTCTGAACATTGCGTTTGATAACGCTTCCCGAATTGTACCGTCTTGCTCAATCGAAGATTGTTTTGCCATATTTTACTGATTATTACTTGATTATCCGCCCCAAAACCGGGACGCAAAATTAATAAAATATTTTTAATTAATTAGTTTTTTCTTTTAAAACCTCGTCAACATATTCAAACGACGAAAGGATGTCTGCTTTGCCTTTTTTTACAGCTACGGTATGCTCATAATGTGCTGAGGCTTTGCCATCAACAGTCGATACGGTCCAGCCATCATCCCAAAACTTAACCCCGGCGCGTCCGGCATTGATCATTGGCTCAATGGCTATGACCATGCCTTCCTCTAACTTTATGCCCGATCCGCGTTTGCCATAGTTAGGTACTTCTGGTTTTTCATGTAGTTTTAAGCCTACTCCGTGGCCCACCAGTTCTTTCACCACACCAAAGCCATGGTTTTCAGCGTGCTCCTGCACCGCATAACCGATATCGCCTATGCGATTGCCAACTACAGCTTTTTCGATGCCTTTGTATAAACACTCGCGTGTTACGCGCATCAAAGTTTTAACCTGGTCTCCTACTTCGCCAATGGCAAAGGTAAAAGCCGAGTCGCCATAATATTTATTAAGTATCACACCGCAATCTACCGATACCAGGTCGCCATCTGTTAACACATGGTTACCCGGAAAACCGTGTACCACCTGGTTATTTAATGAGATACAAAGCGAATAAGGAAAACCTCCGTAGTTTAAAAAGGCGGGGACCCCGCCGTTATCACGTATAAAAGTTTCTGCAAGTTTGTCTAATTCTATAGTCTTTATGCCTGGTCTTATAACTTTCGCTATTTCCCCGTGTGTCTTTGCAACCAGCAAAGAACTTTCTCTGATCAGTTCTATCTCCTCGGCAGACTTATAGTATATTTTTGACATTCTAAATTATATTACCGACGATGTTGTTCCGGTAACAGCAGGAATTGATGTACGGCCGGTTATTCTGCCGGTTTTCATTAAACCATCGTAATGGCGCATGAGCAAGTGGCTTTCTATCTGCTGTAAAGTATCTAAAACAACTTGTACAAGAATTATCAGCGATGTCCCGCCAAAAAACCTCGAAAACAATGTGTTAACACCAAATATGCTTATCACCGCAGGTATAATCGCTACTATCGCCAAAAATATAGATCCCGGCAACGTGATTTTTGAGATGATATCATCTATGTAATGATTAGTAGCCTCGCCCGGTTTTACGCCAGGTATAAAACCATTGTTTTTCTTCATGTCCTCTGCCATCTGTTTAGCATTAACCGTAATAGCAGTATAAAAGTAGGTAAACACAATGATCAGAAATGCAAATAGCAAGTTATGCAACCATGAGTTATAGTTTGACAATGCTATCATGATACCATTTGAAGACAGGCTCGGAAAATATGATGCAAATGTCGCCGGCAAAAACATTAAAGCCTGTGCAAAGATAATAGGCATAACACCTGCAGCCGTAACCTTTAACGGAATGTACTGACGTACACCACCATATTGTTTATTGCCAACAATACGCTTAGCATATTGTACCGCAACCTTTCGGGTACCCTGTACTATCAAAACAGTAAACATTACTACACCTAACAACGCTACCAGCTCAACAATGAAGGTAATTAAACCACCACTGCCTGATGTACGGTTCTGGAACTCGGCCACAAATGCACCTGGTAATTGGGCGATAATACCCACCATGATGATCAATGAAATACCGTTACCAATACCTTTGTCAGTAATTTTTTCACCTAACCACATCACAAACAAGGTACCTGAGGTTAATACAAACGTATTCATCACGGTAAACAGTGGGTTACCAATCAGCATCTCATCAGCTGTTACTTGCGATTGCAGGTAAGCAGCAGCTTGTAATGCAGTGATCGCGATAGTCAGATAACGTGTCCACTGGTTAATTTTATTACGTCCGCTTTCGCCGTCCTTCTGCATTTTAGCAAAGTAAGGAACCGCTATACCTAACAACTGCATCACAATTGAAGCAGAGATATATGGCATAACACCTAATGCAAAAATAGAGACCCGTGAAAACGAACCTCCTGCAAACATGTTTAATAAACCTACCAGACCTTCAGCCTTGCCTTTTGACAAAACTGCATCGCTAACTCCGGGTAAACGGACGAAAGATCCTACACGATATATTAAAAGAAATAAGAGTGTGTTAAGAATACGCACTCTTAAATCTTCAATTTTCCAGATATTGGATATTGTGGTGAAAAACTTCTTCATTTAGATTTATAGCTTATGATTAAAGCTTAACTACAGAACCGCCTGCTGCTTCAATAGCTTTTTGAGCGGTAGCAGTAAACGCATGTGCCGAAACTTCTAACTTGGCTTTCAACTCGCCACGGCCTAATATCTTAATCAGGTCGTTTTTTGACGCTAAACCGTGCTCTCTTAAAGTAGCAAAGTCGATGGTTGACAGCGTATACTTTTCAGTCAGTTGTTGTAACACATCAAGGTTAACACCAACATACTCCACGCGGTTAGGGTTTTTAAAGCCTACTTTCGGTGTACGGCGTTGTAATGGCATTTGGCCACCTTCAAAACCTATTTTAGTACTTGTACCTGAGCGTGAACCGGCACCTTTATGACCGCGGGTTGATGTACCACCACGGCCAGAACCTGTACCACGACCAATTCTTTTCCTATTTTTAGTTGAACCTTTTGCAGGTTTTAGATTACTTAAATTCATGATATTAAATATTTTCTACCGCTACCAGGTGATTAACTTTTCTAACCATACCTATAATAGCCGCAGTAGCTTCAACTTCCACGCTGTGGTTAATTTTCTTCAAGCCCAGTGCCTGCACTGTCTTTTTTTGGCGCTCGGTTCTATCGATCACGCTCTTAATCTGGGTAATTTTGATCTTCGCCATGATAATTATCCGTTAAAAACTTTACCTAAACTAATACCGCGTTGTTGCGCTACAGTATGTGCATCACGTAATTGTGATAATGCAGACACAGTTGCTTTAACCACGTTGTGCGGGTTTGATGATCCTTTTGATTTTGCAAGTACGTTATGTACACCTGCCGACTCTAATACCGCACGCATCGCGCCACCGGCAATAACACCGGTACCGTTTGCTGCCGGTTTCAAGAATACAAAACCTCCGGAAAATTTACCAATTTGCTCATGAGGTATTGTGTTGTTGATGATCGGAACCTTTACCAGGTTCTTTTTAGCATCATCAATACCTTTTGCAATAGCTTCAGTAACCTCTTTTGCTTTACCTAAGCCGTAGCCTACAACACCGTGCTCATCACCTACTACCACAATGGCAGAGAAGCTGAATGTACGGCCGCCTTTGGTTACTTTGGCTACACGCTGTATGCTTACCAAACGATCCTTTAACTCGATCTCGCTGGTTTTTACTCTT
>DATCXS010000011.1:0-2668 GCA_036565645.1 Mucilaginibacter sp. | reverse complement strand
CTGTTGGTTTTAAATGCCCTCATTAGTTTCACTTTGGAGCAAAGTGCTGCTAACGCCGTTGCGGAGTTAAGAAAGAAATTGCAAGTTAATGTCAAACTGCTCCGGGACGGGTTATGGAAAACTGCCCTTGCACGCGAATTGGTTCCCGGTGATATGATCCGCGTAAGGATAGGCGATTTTGTACCGGCCGATTTTGCTATCACGGATGGCCAATTAAGCGTTGACCAGTCTGCCTTGACCGGTGAATCCGGCGAAGTGGATATGCCAACCGGGAAAACGATCTATTCCGGATCTGTCGTTACCAAAGGCGAAGCTACCGGCATCGTAACCTTGACCGGGCTGAATACCTATTTTGGAAAAACGGCCCAGTTGGTTAAATCAGCTGCTCCCAAATCACACATTGATGAGGTATTGGCGAAAGTAGTTAGATGGCTATTATACATAGTGGCGACTTTGTTAATTATAGCCTTTGTCATTTCTTTGATCCGTGGAATGAATCCACTGCAATTATTGCCTTTAATGCTGGTGTTATTACTTGGTGCTATTCCTGTGGCCCTAACCGCCATGTTCACCATTAGCATGGCGCTTGGTTCAAAAGACCTGTCTGGCCAGGGTGTTTTAGTTACCCGGCTGAATGCGCCTAATGACGCAGCCAGTATGGATATTTTATGCGTAGATAAAACCGGTACGCTGACTATTAATAAACTAACGGTCGCCAAACTCTTGCCTGCGAAAGGCTTTACAGAAGACCAGGTGTTGTTATATGGCGCCTTAGCCTCGCAAGAGGCAGATCATGATGCCATCGATATGGCCATGATAGGTTCTGCTAAAGAAAAGAAAATCATCACTGACAGTTTTGTACAAAAGAGTTTTGTTCCTTTTGATCCAAAAACACGCAAAACCGAGGCAAGTATCATAAATGGGGACGAGCATTTCAGCGTAATGAAAGGCGCGGCAGAAACCCTTTACCAGGCTTGTACTTTGGATGCGACAGCCATTACAAACTGGAACAAGCAAATCGATGAACTGGCGAAATCCGGTTATCGGGCTATTGCTGTCGCGCAAGCTAAAGCTGACAAAACACAATTTGCAGGTTTGGTAGCATTACATGACCCGCCTCGCGCTGACTCTATGCAGATCATTAAAGATTTAAAGGATCTGGGCGTAACGGTTAAAATGCTCACGGGGGATGCCTTGCCGATAGCCGAAGAAATGTCAAAAACGCTGTCTATTGGGGACAAAATATTAAATGCCTCCATATTTAAAGATTGTTTAAAAGACCCTAAGAAGGCTATTGAACTGCTGGTGCAAAACAGCGGTTTTGCAGGCGTTTACCCGGAAGATAAATATAATATCGTTAAAACTTTCCAGGCCAACGGGCATATTGTGGGCATGACCGGCGATGGTGTTAACGATTCACCGGCATTAAAGCAGGCTGAGGTCGGAATAGCGGTCAGCAACGCCACAGATGTTGCGAAAGGTGCTGCAAGTATTGTATTGACTAAAGAGGGTTTGTCCAGTATCCCCGCGCCGATCATTACCGGGCGCAAGATGTTTGAGCGGATTAATATCTGGATACTCAACAAGATCACCCGTTCCATCTTTAAAACCTGTTTCGTAGTAATTGCCTATCTGGTGTTTGGTAAATATGTGATCTCTGCTTCTGCTATTCTGATCATTATCTTTATGACCGATTTTGTGAAAGTATCCCTGGCTACCGACAATGTCGTTATTTCCAAAAAACCGGCAGTATGGAACATCAACGGGCTGGCTAAAGTAGGGTTGGTACTGGGACTGGTGATGACCATCGAGGCTTTCCCATTGCTTTATTATGGTTTGCATTATTTAAACCTGAATACTAACAATGCTGCACTCAGTACCTATAGTTTTGAGATCATTCTTTATTTTGGATTGTTTTCACTGTTCGTTGTACGGGAAAAAAGGCACTTCTGGAATTCATGGCCGAGTAAAACATTGATTTTCCTGATTCTGGGTGATATGATCCTGGGGGTAATTTTAACAACTATCGGCTTATTGACTTTTAAAGCTATTCCGCTCAGGGATACTTTAATTGTGATCGGTTATACTGCGGTTGTTTCATTCACCGTGAACGATTTGCTCAAATATATACTGTTAAAAAAATGGCAAATGGATAGGCTCTGAAAAATGAACAGCTAAAAGCTGAACTAAACATAAAAGTAACATGAAAGAATTAGAGGGCATTATTGCGGAGGTTAAAGAAGCCTTAGCCGCCAAACAATTAGAGATAAGCAAATCTGCGACCCAGATAAGCTATGTTTTGGAGGCATTTAAAAATCGTCAAATGGAAGTCCTTTCATTTATACAAAGTACCAGGCAGGCAAGCAAGGACCCCGCTCAAAAAACCACTATCGTTTCGAACTATCAAAAGGACGCTTTGGAATTATTAGGCGCGATTAGTAAAATACTGGTCTAACCTAATCATGTCTTATAGTCTATCCTGAAATTTAATATTGTTTATGGAAAACAAAATGGATCGGCCTGATTTCTGGCACTTAAGCAAGGAAGAAGCATTAGCACAATTATCGGCAAGTCAGGACGGCCTTGATGAGCAGGAAGCTATCAAAAGAAAAAAGGAATATGGTGCCAATACCATAAAAGCGGGCTCTCAGTCTTCAGCAATTCTTTT
>DATCXS010000020.1:0-3478 GCA_036565645.1 Mucilaginibacter sp. | reverse complement strand
GTCGCTCATCATGCCATAAACTATTTCTATTACGTCATCAACTGAGGGCTTGGTGAAATAGTCGCCGTCTGAGCCATAAGGCGGCCGGTGATCTTTGGCAGTCAGCGTACGCGGTGGCGCATCCAGCGCATAATAGCCTTTTTGCGATTCAAGGATATTATGCAGAATATAAGCCGATGCTGCGCCCGGCAGATCTTCATCAACCACTAATAATTTATTGGTTTTATAAAGCGAGTTTCCGCATACGTTATCAATATCAAACGGATATAAAGTTTGCGGGTCGATAACCTCGATATGAACGCCTAATTTTTCCAGTTCGACAGCTGCTTCCATTACCACACGAAGCGTAGAACCGTACGATACTACGGTCATGTCTGTACCTTCGCGTATGATCTCGGCTTTGCCCAAAGGCACGGTAAACTCACCTACATTTGATGGCAATTTTTCTTTTAAACGGTAGCCGTTCAAACATTCAACCACAATAGCAGGTTCATCGCCGCGCAGCAAGGTATTGTACATACCAGCGGCCTGCGTCATGTCGCGGGGGACGCAAACGTGTAAACCGCGCATAGCGTTCAGGATAATGCCTAACGGAGAACCCGAATGCCAGATACCCTCTAACCTGTGACCGCGCGTACGCACAATAACGGGTGCTTTTTGCCCCCCGGCGGTGCGATAGCTTAAACATGCCAAATCATCGCTTAATACGGTAATGGCGTAAAGCACATAATCTACATATTGTATTTCGGCAATTGGTTTCAGGCCGCGCATAGCCAAGCCCATGCCCTTGCCAATAATAGCCGATTCGCGAATACCGGTATCGGTAATGCGAAACTGGCCGTATTTATGTTGTAAGCCTGCAAAACCCTGGTTCACATCGCCTATGGCACCAACGTCTTCGCCAAAAGCTACAACCCTTTTGTCGCGGGCAAAGTTGGCATCAAAGCAGGCATTCAATATTTCGCGGCCATCAAGCATGTGCGCATCGGCGGCATACTGTGCAGGCACTACCGGTACTTTTAATGGCGATGCCGGCGAGTTGCTAAACAATTTTGAATTGTAGCGATCTGTATTTCTCTCGTTCTCTGCTTCCAACCAATTGGTTAAAGCATTTTTTTCTGCGGATGTTTCTCTGACGGTTAAACGTAAAGCTTTACGCGCTGCAGCGGTGGTATCTTTACGCCCGGGGTCGACACAAGCCAGTAATTCAGAATTAATTTCTTCAAGACCGGAATAGTAGTTTGACACCTGCGCCAGCTGACTGATCAGGCTGGAAACCTCGTCTATCTCTATTTTAATTTTGTTAGACAGCTCATTCCAGGCATCGCGCTGACATTGGCGCACATATTTTTTAGCTTCGCTTTCTAAAAACGAAAGATCATCCTCTGTAATAATAGCCGACTCGAGCATCCAGTTGCGCATTTGTAACAAGCAGTCGTGCTCGTTTTCCCAAGTCAGACGGTCCTTGCCCTTATAACGCTCATGCGATCCGGAAGTTGAGTGCCCCTGCGGTTGTGTCATTTCCACTACGTGGATAAGCACGGGCACATGTTCGGCGCGGCAATAGGCAATAGCACGCTCGTATGTTTCGCACAGGGCTACATAATCCCAGCCGCGAACTTTAAATATCTCGTATCCGTTGGTGCCGTCTTCGCGCTGGAAACCTTTCAGTATCTCAGAAATATCACCTTTGGTAGTTTGTATACCGGCTGGCACAGATATAGCATAAGCATCATCCCAAATAGATATAGCCATAGGCACCTGCAATACACCGGCTGCGTTAAATATTTCGAAGAATAAACCTTCGGAAGTTGCGCCATTACCAATAGTGCCGAAAGCTACCTCGTTACCATTTACAGAGAAATTATTCTGTCCGGCTAATTCTTTATTCTGACGATAAAGTTTCGATGCAAAAGCTAAACCGAGTAAACGCGGCATTTGCCCGCTTGTGGTGGACATATCTGCCGAGCAATTCAGGTTTTCGACCTGATTTTTCCAGCTGCCGTCTTCATTAACAAAACGGGTAGCAAAATGGCAGTTCATCTGCCTGCCGCCAGAAGCCGGTTCTTCATTAATATCCGGATGTGCATATAGTTGAGCGAAGAACTCTTTCAGGTTACTCATGCCTGTGGCAAACATGAAAGTCTGGTCGCGGTAATACCCTGCGCGCCAATCGCCCTTACGGAACGCCTTAGCCATAGCTATCTGAGCAACTTCTTTGCCGTCGCCAAATATGCCAAACTTAGCCTTACCTGTAAGCACCTCGCGGCGGCCTATTAAGCTAGCTTGCCGGCTCTCATAAGCAATACGGTAATCATTAATTACAACATTCTTGAAATCATCAAAACTTAGCTCAGCAAGATCAATTTTACTGGTACCAGGATTTGTAGTTTCGGGCATAAGCGTTCATTTAGTCTGTAAAATTAAAAAATTCTAATTGGTAATTGGCACAACTATCCATCAAAACAAGCACTTTACGCTTTAAGTTTTTATCAACACTAAAAGCAAATATTTTGACGAAGGGGTTAAATTAAGTCCAAGTCTGCTATTGGCAAACATATAAAAAGTATTTAAAGGAGCAATATCATAAAGGCACTATAGCTTACCCGTTACAATTGTAACAAATCTGTTCTGCAGCCAACAAAACGTTGCCAATTACCGTATAAACCACAAAAAGAGGTTATTAAATTAAAACCAAAAATTGATAGTTTGGTTAAACCTTTTATATTTGTAGCAATCAAACATACGTTATGAAAAAATTATTTTTAATGTGCGCAGTGGTTTTAGGCTTTGTTCTGAACGCATCTGCACAAAATAATACTACACAGGATCCTAACAAACCTGAGTTTAAGTTTAACGAAGAAAAACATGATTTCGGTAAAGTGCCTCAAGGTACACCAGTTACTACTGTATTTACTTTTACCAACGTGGGAAATGATCCGCTTATTTTGACCGAAGTAAAACCAACTTGCGGTTGTACTATTGCTGATTATACCAAAACCCCTGTTAAAAAAGGAGCCAAGGGTAAAATCACCATTACTTATAATGCGGCAGTAGCAGCACCATTTAGTAAAACCATTGTGGTTACCAGCAATGCAAAAACTCCGCAAAAATATTTAACTATCATAGGCGAGGTTGTAGCCAAAGCCGCGGCACCAAGTACGAAGTAGCGATTTAAGAACAACCCTTTAATCTCTACAGAATAAAGGGTCATCAAATCCATAAACAGAAAAGACCCGAAAATTCGGGTCTTTTCTGTTTATGGACAATTTTATTATACAATCCACTAATTTAATCAATATAAAATTTATCTTTTTTCTATTTTTGCCAAATGCCAAATATCTCTCGCAAAGGACAGCGAATGCCCGCCTCCCCGATCAGAAAGTTAACCCCCTATGCTGATCAAGCTAAGCTTGACGGCAAAACCGTATATCACCTTAATATTGGACAACCGGACATTGAAACCCCGGCGGGGATG
>DATCXS010000024.1:0-9952 GCA_036565645.1 Mucilaginibacter sp. | reverse complement strand
AAAAACAAACGGCCCTTTATTTCGATAGAACGGAAGCCGGTGCGCTGAGATATGGTCTCAATAGTTTTTGCACCCTCGTTAATATTGATAACCGTGGTATATAGCTTAGGCGTTTCGGCAGTCCATTTTTGCGGATTGCTTACGTGGAAACTGGTTTGTATCACGGTTTCTTCGCCCGGCTTTAACGCAGGTATATTTTTTTTAACAGCAGCGCCGGGCACCTTAACATTACCATTATAAAGCGTAACTAATAATTGGCGAGCAGGCGTTGTTACATTGCCGTAGTTTTTTACTTTAGATGCTACTACCAGGTCGGCATCTCTATATTTTTTGTCTAAGTTGGTATGGATAAAAAAGTCGCGGATGTGTTCCTGAGGCGAACTCCATAAGGTTACATTGCGGAAAATGCCGCTTAAGCGCCACATATCCTGATCTTCCAGGTAACTGCCTACTGTAAATCGATATACCTCAACAGCCAGCATGTTTTTGCCGGGGTGTACATATTTAGTCAGGTCAAATTCAGCAGCATTGCGGCTATTTACACTGTAACCAACTTTTTTACCATTAACCCAGATAAAGAAACCGGCATCCACACCATCAAAAGTGATAAATATACGCCGACCGCTCCAGTTGGCAGGTACATTAAAGTCGCGGCGGTAGCTGCCTACCGGGTTGCGTTCTTTAACAGCCGTGTATTTCTTGTTTTTAGGTTCGGACATTACATGCGGGAAATCTTTCTGGAAGATGTAAGTAAAATTGCTGTAATACGGCGTTCCGTAACCTTCAACCTGGAAATTTGAAGGTACTTTGATCTCTTTCCATTTTGAAACATCGTAATCGGGCTTATAGAAATTTACCGGTCGCTTTTGAGGCCAATCGACCCAGTTAAATTTCCATTGACCATTAAGGCTTATAGCCAGCGACGATGCGCGGCGATTGGCTTTTAACGCTTCGGCCAAATTAGCGTAAGGCATCAGCGTAGCGTGTGACGGCTCTTTATTTATGCCGATGTTTTCAGGATCCTCAATTTCTTTCGGAACAGAAGCCGTATCAGATGCAGACAAATATTTGCTTGCATCTTGCTGCGCCCAGCTTGTTTTGAAACCAAATACAAGCATCAGCAGCATTACTACAACTTCTTTTTTTAGTAAGACTTTATTATTCATAATTGTGTGTAATTTTAGTTTTGGGAGTATAATTTGTTATGCGGCAGCCAAAACCGGCCGCATTTAAACTATTCATGGTATCGATGCTAAAAGTATAGCTTTTCAATGAATTTTGCCTGCTTTTACCGGGTATCGTTTCGTAATAATTTTATTATGTTTTGATAATAGGTTATACCGGGGCTAAAGTATTTATTTCGGCAGATATCTGCAGAAGCTTTCTATGCAAACGTTTGCAAACCCAACCAGCACATCGCTCTAAAACAAAAAGAGCCGCGTCTCTTAACATCGGCCTCAAACACCTGTGCATTTGGGTAAAGGCCATCCCATTGGTAGTTACCGGCTGCATTCCATTACCGGTACCACTTTGTTAATTAACAATATTATCTGGGGGCTGTCTTGAAGGTTGGCCCGGCGGATAGGCATAGCTTCAAAAGTAGCGTTTTAAAACTTGCAATATTGCAGTTGTCTTACTATTTTAGTACAACCTCAATTAGTACCTAAACAAGCATCGCGCATGAAATACCTATTTGTTCTATTAACCTGCATCACCTTACGTGTAAGCGCTCAAAGCCAGCTAAACTTTAACAAAGGCTTTATGGAAAGCATTAACAAATGGGTAGCTATCAAGACACCGGTTGATACTATATATGGCTATGGCTTTATTTACATGGATGCTGACGCAGGCATAACTGTGCATCAGGGCGGCTTGTTCAAAATCAAAAAGGATGGCGTGTTTATCAGTCATAAAAACCCGCCAAATCAAATACGCATAGAACGACTGCACGATAACGGACGGGTTAAGGTTGCGTGGATACCTGATGATAAGGTTAAGGAAATGCAGGAAGAACTTGAGCCATACTGGCTCAAGTCGTACAAGGTTGACACAACCTCTGTACGTTATCTTTTCAGAATGGGATTCAGCTATAATGCCGGCAACCAGATTGACAAGGCATTGTATTATTTAAACCGTGTAAAAAAAGCTAATCCTGATTATCCGGGCCTGGCGTTTGAATTTATCTATGCCTACAATGCCATTAACCAATTTGATAAAGCCGAAGCTATAATTAATGAGGAGCTTAAAAAGACACCTAACAACGGCAACTTATACAAAGAGCTGGTGTATGCCCAGGTAAAATCAGGCAAAATGAATAAGGCGGAAGAAACTTATAAAAAAGGAATTCTTTTTTGTAGTGCAGATATTAAGTCAGAGATGATCATGAATATCATCTACACATATTTTACACAAAAAAATAAAGAAAAATTCAGCTACTGGGCAGATAATGCCCAAGCGTGGATGGCTGCAAATGACCCGCGCGTCAAGGCAATTGACGGTATGCGCCAAACTATCAATAAATAGTTTGCAAGGTTAAGCTGCGCTATCGCGATTATAACGGTGCTTATAATCTATAGGCGACAGGCCGGTAATCTTTTTAAACACCATCCTAAAAGCTTTAACATCCGTATAGCCAACATCGTACATCACCTCGTTGATATTTTTGGGGGTGTTTTCGAGATGCTTTTTTGCGGCTTCTATTTTTACCCGTTGGATATATTCGGCAGGTGTGTTGTTGGTGGCCTTTTTAAATCTTCGGATGAAATGCCGACGACCGATAGCGAAACGTGTAGCCAGGTCCTCGATCGAAATCTTTCCGGCCAGGTTCTGTTCAATAAACTCCTGCGCTTTCTTGATCGGCTCGTCCTCATGCTTCTTCTGCCCGTTAAACATTATGAACGGTGACTGGCTTTTGCGGTCAATCTCGATAGCAAAAAACTTAGAGGCACGGATGGCCATTTCGCGGCCGGTATATTTCTCGACAATGTGCAACAGCACATTCCAATAAGAAGCAGCACCGCCGCTCGAGTATAATCGCTCGGCTTCGGTAATAATGCTGCCGTCGGTTAAAGTCACATTTGGAAACATCGCCCTGAAATCGTTTGCGAACAGCCAATGGGTTGAGCATTCTTTGCCGTCCAGCAAACCGGTTTCGGCCAGCAGAAAGGCACCGAGGCACAATGATGTCACTTCGGCCCCCTTGCTGTATTGGTCGACGATCCACGGCACCATGTCCTTATTACGTTCAATACTGGTTTTCATATCGCCGCTAAGTGCGGGGATAATAATCAGATCGGTTTTCGCGACATCGGCACATAAATTATCTGTATTTACGGCAAAGGCGCCGCCGCTTAGTTGAACCTGCGGCGCCAGCCCTACCAGCTTAACATCAAAGGCAGGCTCTTTTCCGGCGTCAGCTAAAAACTGATTTACGGCAGTAAATATATACCGAGGATCAAAAATGGCGGCTAATACCGAGTCGTAAGGGACTAAAATAGATACGTGCTTCATCTTTTTTTTATATTAACTTGTGATTGTACAAGCGCTTTATCAAATTTAATAAAAGCCGCCGAAGAAAAAACCTAATGTCTCAAATCACCCCTTACAATGTCTCAACTCTACGTCACGCAGGTTTAAATGGCGCGGTATATTTGTATCGTTAATTAAATTAAAACAATCACTAAACTCAAAACAAACTTAAACACAATGAAAACAACAAAGATCTTATACTGGGTATTTAACATATTATTTGCCTTTGTAATGTTTGGCTCTGCAATTCCCGATGTCATGTCATCGCCTGATGCTGTTAAAGGTATGCATGGCGCACTGGGCTACCCTTTGTACTTTATTCCATTTATTGGTGTAGCAAAAATCCTGGGCGTTATTGCTATCCTGGTTCCCGGCTTTCCGCGGCTAAAAGAATGGGCCTATGCCGGCTTAACTTTCGATCTGATTGGCGCAACCTACTCACTCTACAGCATACCCACTCCTGATGCTCCGTGGTACTTTATGCTGATATTTATTGCATTGGCAGCGGCAGCTTATGTTTACTATCACAAAAAATTGAATTTGCAAAACAAACAAGCATAACATCCGCTTAAAGACAATCAGATGATGCGAAAATTAAAATTACAGATGCAAATATCTTTGGACGGATATGTTGCAGGCCCCAACGGCGAAATGGATTGGATGTCGTGGGGATGGGGCGACGACATAAAAGCCTATGTTAAAGATCTGCACAATGCGGTTGATACTATAGTTATGGGCCGCAAACTGGCCGAAGGTTTCATACCTCACTGGGCCGCTGCTATACAAACGCCCGAGGGCAATGATGAATTTAGCCAAAAAATGGTGAATACCCCAAAAGTGGTATTCTCGAAAACGCTGACCAAATCGGCCTGGGACAATACTGTCCTTGCGACGGGCGATATGGTTAAAGAGATCAAAAAACTTAAGGCGGCCGAAGGCGGCGATATGGTCACCTATGGGGGCGCAGGCTTTGCATCGGCATTAATTAAAGCCGGTTTGGTTGATGATTATTACCTGTTTGTTAACCCGGCAGCCATAGGCAACGGTATGCCCATCTTCAAATTACTGGATAGCAAATTAAGTTTAAAACTGGTAAATGCGCATCCTTTTGAAGTTGGCATTGTGGCACTAAACTATGTGCCGGCATAATTAAATACGCGGCGGGTTTGATATGAGGCGGATAGTAGTATCAATGAACGTAACAGTTGATGGCTTTATGGCCGCAGCAGATGGCGGGCTGGACTGGCACCTGCAAAACTGGACCACCGACATGGCCGACCTGTTAGCCCAACAGCTCAACGCCGCCGACACCATATTATTAGGCAGAAATACTTACAGCGCAATGGCCGGTTATTGGCCCGCTGTAAGTACCGGCCTTTCGTTATCGCGCAGCGATCTGGCTTATGCCGCTATGATCAACAGCTGTCAAAAAGTGGTTTGTTCACACACTTTGAAAAGCGTGTGCTGGGCTAATTCCAGGCTTATTTCGTCCAATATCCGCAGAGAAATCTTAAAGCTTAAACACGAGCCAGGCAAGGATATCATTATTTACGGCAGCCACAAACTGGTACGATACCTTGATAAGTTTAATTTGATTGACGAATATCTGCTCTGGCTATATCCGGTAAGCATTGGGCAGGGGATACCGCTTTTTCATCAGCGGCAGAAATTAAAGCTTATCGGGTCGCAAATATTATCATCAGGAGTAGCGGTACTTAAATACAGTACCCATGCACATCAGTATACGGCAACTTCCGGACACATTTAGACGTATCCTAATAAAGTTGAAGCGCACTTATGCTAATTACTGATTTTGTGCGTTATAATGTCCCAGAGAGTAATATCTTTGGGATGTTAATACCAATTATAACCCGCTATATATCAACCAATATATTTTTCCTGATCTGATATGGGTCGAATAACCTATATGCATAAGCTCTTTCTTTATATATTCTTTTTGCTGATACCCGTTTTTTTTGTCAATGCCGCGCATGCACAAAAAAAATATACTATTGACGGCACTGTTAAAGATGCCGCAACCGGCGAAACGCTGATCGGCGCGACGGTAAGACTACAAGAACTGCCACATAGCGGCGCTGCAACTAATGGCTATGGCTTTTTTTCATTAACTGCTCCAGGTGGCGATTATACCTTAAACATCAGCTATGTGGGTTATCAAACCATCACTCAACCTATTAAGCTTGATAAAAACTCGCAACTGGATATCAGGCTGGTTAATAGTATCACCTTGCAAGAAATTTCTGTAAGCGGCAAATCAAATAAATCCGAAAATATTGACAACCCACAAATGGGCGTGAACCGGTTGGACCTGAGCCAGGTTAATAATGTCCCGGTAATATTTGGCGAGAAGGATATTATCAAAACCATACAGCTGCTACCCGGTGTCAAATCAACCGGCGACGGAAATACGGGCTTTTATGTGCGGGGCGGCAATTCAGACCAAAACCTGGTATTGCTTGACGAAGCCGTGGTTTACAACGCATCTCACCTTTTCGGCTTCTTCTCCACCTTCAACTCCGACGCTATTAAAGATGTAAGCCTTTATAAAGGTGGCATGCCTGCTCAATACGGGGGCAGGTTGTCATCAGTATTGGATATTAAAATGCTGGATGGCAATGATAAGAGTTTTAACATACAGGGCGGCATTGGTTTAATAGCCTCGCGCATTAAATTTGAGGGGCCGGTTATAGCTAATAAAAGTTCTTTCATGATCAGTGCCCGCCGTACTTATGCCGACATGTTCCTGAAACTTTCGCCCGACTCAAATACCCGCGGAGCGAGCCTGTATTTTTATGACCTGAATACCAAGTTCCATTATCGTTTTGATGATAAAAACACACTTTACCTTTCAGGATATTTTGGCAAGGACGTGCTTGGTTTAAAAGACAACTTCGGCACCAATTGGGGCAATCAAACCGCAACCATGCGCTTTACGCATATTTTCAATAACAAGTTGTTCCTGAATTCGTCGCTCATTTACAGCAATTACGATTTCCTGATCCAAAGCTTTTTATCTAACAACGATTTTAAGGTACGCTCAAAAATACGTGACTTTAGCTTGAAGGAAGATTTTCAATATTTCCTGGCAGACAACAACACATTCTACTTTGGGATTAACGGCACGCACCATTCCATTTCGCCGGGAGATATAACATCCTCCGCTACGTCCGAAGTTAACCCGCAAAGTATACAGGAAAGATATGGGGTTGAGTCGTCGGCTTATGTATCTGACGATTGGAAACTAACTGATAAGATTAACCTGCTATACGGTATGCGCCTTTCGGCACTGTCTTTATTGGGGCCCGGCAAGTTTACAACGTATAGCCCTGCCGATGTGCCACTGTATTATCAAAAATACGGCAGCGGCGATATTGTGAAAACCTATCTTAATTTCGAACCGCGTTTTTCTGCGAGCTATAAGTTGAATGATCAAACATCTATAAAGGCATCATATAATCGTAATACACAAAATATTCATTTAATATCTAACTCAACATCGGCGTCGCCCAGCGATTTGTATGTCATGAGCAGCAACAACATCAAGCCAGGCATATCAGACCAGGTGGCATTAGGATATTTTAAAAACCTGGCAAACAACCAGTATGAATTTTCGTCTGAAGTTTATTATAAAGACATGCAAAATCAAATCGACTATAAAAATGGCGCACAGCTTATTGCCAACCAGGATGTAGAATCGCAGCTGATTTATGGCAAAGGCCGCGCTTACGGTGTAGAGCTATTCTTTAAAAAACGCTATGGCAAATTAAACGGCTGGATAGGCTACACGCTGTCAAAAACCGAAAACAGATTTGATGGCGTGAATGACGGTCATTATTTTGCCGCAACGCATGACAGGACACACGATATATCGGTAGTTGGTATTTATAAATTAAGTAAACGCTGGACGCTTTCAAGCACCTTTGTTTATGGCACAGGCAATGCTGTGACCTATCCGCATGGTAAATATCAGGTAGGAGGTTTAACAACATTTTATTATGCCGACCGCAATGCCGACCGCTTACCCGCGTACAGCCGCTTAGATATAGGTGCTACACTTGAGGGTAAACCTCATAAACGCTTTCACTCAAGCTGGACCTTTGGCTTGTATAACGCTTATAACCGCAAAAACCCTTATACCATAACGTTTCAGGACGATCCTAACGACCATTCACGAACACAGGTTGTAAAAACCAGCTTATTTGGGCGGATACCGTCTGTAACTTATAACTTTACGTATTAGTATGGCCATGATGATAAAGTACAGATTAGCAGCCTTAATATTGCTTAGCCTGACCTGGGTATCATGTAAAAACGTGATTGACCTTAACCTGAAAAGTACAGCGCCACAATTGGTTATTGAAGGCAATATATCTGACGCGACAGGGCCGCAAAGCGTAATCATCACCCGATCGGCTCCGCTTGATAGCCCCAACAAGTATATGCCGGTAACAAACGCATCAGTTAAGCTCACTAATTATAAAGGGCAGGAGTTCGCCCTGATTCAGCGTGCACCAGGTGCTTACTACTCAACCTCATTTGCGGGGCGGTATAATCAAACCTATCAGCTAAAAGTTCGGGTTGACGGCAAAGACTATCTGGCTGCAGCCACTATGCCTCCAAAGGTGCCTATCGACTCAATTGCTTTGTCTATACAGACATTTGGCACCACTGCCGAAAAAACCATCATAGTTTTTTACCTGGACCCGCCTAATACGGCCAATTACTACCGGTTTATATTGTCTGTAGATGGTGTGCAGATAAAACGTGTATTTACCCGCAACGACCAATTTAACGATGGCCATTTGGTGCAGGCTTACCTGTATCAGAATGACATTAAGCTAAAAAGCGGCGACCGTGTAGATATTGAAATGCAATGTATTGAACAAGATATTTATACTTACTGGAATACATTTTCATTGCAGTCTAACGGGTTTACTACGGCTACACCAACCAATCCGCCCAATAATTTCATTGGCGACAGTCCGTTAGGATATTTCAGCGTACACACTACAGAGCATCGCAATATTATTATCCCATAGGTACGTATAATTTATTTTGATTGGGATGATTGCGCAATCAGGAAATCTTTTAAAGTAACCAACTTGTCAGTATTGATCAAATCGACGCCGCAGCCTAAGATCTCTTTCCAAACAGCCTTATTATCCGGCGAGGCCCAAAGCCTTACCTTGTCTCCATTTTTGTGGGCCAGGGTTACATAAGTTAACAGACGTAGCCTTTCGCGCGGCGAGATAGAGCCGTTACCTTTCCATTTCAGTAATTTTGAATATTTACAGCTGGCCATGCGGGCTACATTAGCTATGGTATCGCGCTCAACCTTGCGCAGATCTTCATCAATAAATACCATACGATTTTTGGCTGCCTTAACATCATTATAAGGTTTATTACCAGACAGGACAATGGTTACAGCGCGGCTGGTAACTTTACCATCGTTATAACTAGATAACATGGATTTATATTTTTCGAGCAAAGGCGTTAAAACCGAGTACGTTTTTTTAGCATTTGTTTTAATATCGATCATGAGCGTTATCGGCTCGGTTTGGCCTTTATACACATTGCCATTATTGGCTGTCACCTGCTTAAACAGCGGGGCCAGGTATAAGCTTTCAAGGGTGCGTTTCTTTTTAAAGTAGGGATTAATGTGAGCGACAACCAACTTATTATCATGCAGGAAAACGTCAGCTTCGATGTGGGTATAGCCGTTTTTTTCGGCATCAAATAAAGGCCGCTTATGGCGATAATCGTTATGAGCAAAGCCATTAACCAGCATTAAAGATTGTGCACCGGCAAAAAGCGGGAAAAGAAAAAGCAAAACAATAAGCATTGCCTTTTTAGGGCCGGGACAAAACAGGAGTATCAGCATTTTTATAAGTGTAGTATTGGTTACTTCTTATAAATCTATGACTCTGCAATGACAATCAAAAGCCTTTCAGTAAATTTAATCTTATTCTAATCTTGATTTACCGGACCGATTAAATTATAAAGACTATACTGTAAACAAAAAAGGCCGGCGCACCGCCAGCCTCACCCTAATAAACAAATATATTAACTTGATGGGATCAAGACCAATTTTACATTAATATCACTGGTAGGTTTAATTGGGATACCGCCATTTACAGGTTGCGAGTATAGTACCAAATGCAATCCGTCGTCTGCTGAATAATGGAAATAACTGTAAGATGTTCCGTTATAAACCTCAGGTACTTGTTCGTACACTCCTGATAGAAAGGAGAAATAAACTAAAGTAGCACCATTGTCATTAAAAAAGCCGCTCACGCCCGGTACAACTCTATCAACAGAATCTGATTTGCCATCTGTAGTTTGAGACCACTCGTTCGGTTGAATTTTAACACTCCAGGTTTGATTGGGGGTGTTTGATATATAA
>DATCXS010000026.1:0-2404 GCA_036565645.1 Mucilaginibacter sp. | reverse complement strand
TTATATCCAGGTTCCAGATCTTTCCTTTGGCATAAAAGATGATATTTTTGCTGTCGGGTGTCCAGGAGAAATTCGGGTAAACACCAAAAATAGCCCAGGTTTCCTGCTGGTCGTGCGACAGATCATCGTACACCGACCATTCTTCGCCAGTGCTTAGGTTATGCAGATATAATACAGATTTTAAGCGCACACGCTTAACAAAAGCCAGTAATTTGCCATCCGGAGATATCTGGGGGCGACAGGCCCCGCCTGCACCGCCGGTTACAGTTTCAATTTTTCCGGTCTCTCGGTTTATTCTTTTAATGGCGTAAATACCTTTGTTTGGGTCCTTATTGTATTGAAAAGTTGGGCCGGGGGTTACGTCCTCGCTCCAGTAAACGTACTTCCCATCGGGCGATACGATTGGTTCGCCGGCGTCCTGCTGATCGTTTTTACGTTTGGTGATCTGTATCCCGTCGCCGCCGTTTTTGTTGTACATCCACATTTCGCCGGCACCTAATGAACGTGTACCTGTAAAATGCTTGCGTGCAACCAGGTACTGGCCGTCAGGCGTCCAGCTGGCGTTGTTTAAAAGTCTGAATTTTTCTTTGGTGATAGAATGTTTGTTGCTGCCGTCGGCATTCATTATCCAGATGTTGTCGCCGCCTTCCTTATCGCTGGTGTATGATATAAACTTACCATCGGGGCTGTACCGCGGCTGTATCTCGTACGATTTACCTCCTGCCAGTAAAACGGCCTTGCCGCCGGTTATAGGTACATTATATATATCGCCCAATAAATCAAAAGCAACAGTTTTGCCGTCAGGGCTAACGTCAAGATTCATCCAGGTGCCCTCGTCGGTCTTAATAGTAACCTTCTTTTGGTCGCCCGGCGGGGCCTCAACATTCCACTTTGGTGCCTGGGCACGTACGGTACCCGCTACCAATAAAAATATAGAAGTTAGTTTAAGTAGCTTCATTAGTTTGATGTGTGTTTTGCTCAGGTGTCAGGAGAAAATTAAACTTTGTCATGCTGAGTAAAGCGAAGAATCTTATCTAACTATTTAAGCCTGATACAGATCAGGGCTGTGATCTATTGATATTATAAGATTCTTCACTCCGTTCAGAACGTCAAAAGATTTTTTGATCTCCGAACACCTGAAGTGTGTTTTGCAAGTGCTAAGTTAAAACTATTAGCGCATTTTAAGTTATACCTACTTAAAACCCATCAAAATTTTAATAGTTTTGACATTGTCACGATTAAAATGACTATACAAGAGATACTCAAAACATACTGGAACCACGATACCTTCAGGCCCATACAGGAGGATATCATCCAATCCATATTGTTAGGGTATGACACCCTGGCGCTGCTGCCGACGGGGGGCGGAAAGTCGGTTTGTTTCCAGGTACCGGCTATGGCCAGAGCGGGAATATGTATTGTGGTGTCGCCGCTGATAGCCCTGATGAAAGACCAGGTAGAAAATTTGAAACAAAAAGGCATTGAAGCTGTGGCGATAACGGCGGGGATGAGCAAGCGCGAGATTGATTTAGCGTTGGATGCCTGTATCTATAATCAGGTAAAGTTTCTGTATCTGTCGCCCGAGCGGCTGTTGTCAGAATTGGTACAGGAGCGGATTAAATATATGCGGGTAAACCTGTTTGCGGTTGACGAGGCGCATTGTATTTCGCAATGGGGGTATGATTTCAGGCCGGCCTATCTGCATATTGCCGATTTGCGCATAATACATCCTGATGTACCGGTGCTGGCGCTAACAGCAACGGCCACAGCCGGAGTAAGAAAAGATATCCAGGAAAAGCTGCAGTTTAAAGATGGACAAGTTTTTCAAAAAAGTTTTGAGCGTAAAAACCTGAGTTATGTAGTACAGCATGAGGAGAATAAGTTAAGAAAGTTGTTAGACATACCCAAAGGCGTTAAGGGCAGCGGCATTGTTTACGTGCGCAGCCGACGCGAATGTGCCGAGGTAGCCAGTTTTTATAATGAAAATGGCGTCCGCGCCGATTTTTATCATGCCGGGTTAACGCCGGACGAACGATCTAAAAAACAGGAAAGCTGGAAACGCAATACCACCCGTATTATGGTAGCCACCAATGCTTTTGGTATGGGGATTGATAAGCCCGATGTCAGGTTTGTGATCCACAAAGATCCGCCTGAAAGTTTAGAGGCCTATTACCAGGAAGCAGGCCGGGGTGGGCGGGACGAGAAAAAAGCCTACGCTGTATTACTATATAATAATGCCGACCATTTGCGGCAGCAAAAAATATTTGAACTGAGTTTCCCTTCGGTAGATGAGATCAAAAAGGTTTATCATCAGTTGGGTGGATATTATTCGATTGCCTACGGCGCAGGCGAGGGGCTGAGCTTTGACCTGGATGTCGGTGCGTTTTGTGCCAAATACCAGTTA
>DATCXS010000029.1:0-2113 GCA_036565645.1 Mucilaginibacter sp. | reverse complement strand
GCGCCGAGTTTACACAGGTTTATGCCGAAGCCATCGGGTGTAAAATTGAACCTGCCGAATATGCCGTGGCTGTTGTACAGACTGAAGTTGAGAAAGATCTAAAAGTTTTGCCGGCGCAAAACCCTGATCTTAAAGGTAAGTTAGAAAAACCGGAAAACGCATCGAAGAACAATTGAATATTAGTAAAAGGTTGCGTTAATAACGTAATTTTTTGCTAATTTTAATATCCAGCTATATTTGATTTTAAAGAGGTGTGTTATAATAAACTCTATCGGTTTATTGTTCTGGCAGTTATGCTCTGCTGCCTCAGGCTGCCCGTAAATGCCCAATCGTTTAGGATGAATGAGCCGGGAGATGTCGAAAACATCCCCTTTGAACTGGTGCGCAACCTTATCGTTATCAAATTAAAGATCAACAATCGCGGCCCTTATAATTTTGCACTGGACACCGGCGTGGGTTACATGCTTATTACTGAACCTTCGCTCATTGACTCGTTAGATCTTGAAAGCAAACGCACTGTTAAAATACACGGCCTGGGCGAAGGCAATGATTTTGAGGCTTATATAACAAGCCCGCTTAAGATTGATTTGAACAGGGTGTTAAGCAGTAATGTAAATGCTGCCGTGTTTACCAAAGATCATTTTGGCCTTTCTGCTTATGCAGGCAGAACTATCCACGGTTTATTGGGCTTTGAGTTTTTTAGCCAGCTTGCTGTAAAAATTAATTTTGCCGACAAAAGGCTGGTAGTGTCAGCTCCTAAGGACATGAAGTACTACAAACGCGCAGCTAAAATCCCTATCCATATTGAAGACAGAAAGCCTTATCTTACCACCAATGTTACTTTCGCTGACGGTACTACCAGGCAAAGTAAACTGGTAGTTGATTTGGGTGCAGGGCATTTTATTTCGATGGAGCACCTGAGCGACAGGGACAAACTTCAGCCAAAACACATCAGAGCCAACTTAGGCATCGGTATAAACGGCCCGGTAAGCGGTTACCTTAGTCGCATTAAATCGGTGGAGCTGGGAAAATACGTAGTTAAAAATGTCATTGCGGCTTTTCCGGATAATGGCAAGACACCTACGGACACACTGCGCGATGGCAACCTGGGGATAGGCTTACTCAAAAAGTTTAATGTGATTTTTGATTATCCCGACAACGTCTTGTACCTGAAACCCGGCTCGGGCTATAGAAAACGTGATGAACACGACATGACCGGCCTGACCTATTATAGTATCATGGATGACGACTTGGTCCACATCGTGATCGCTAAAGTTGAACCGGGGTCGGCAGCCAGCGATGCAGGTTTGAAAAAGGGCGACGAAATTGAAATGATAGATACCCATTCTGTAAGTAATATGTCACTACAGCAAATAGACGATCTTTTCCAATCAAGAGATGGCCGGCCATTTTTCTTGTTAATATCGCGCGGTAAAAAATATGTACCTATACGTTTAACCTTAAAACGCAGGGTTTGATCTGCTATAACCTCAGGGCCTTTATTTTAACTGGCTGATGTTTTCGAAAAAAGCAGTTTGCAAGTCTAAAAGCGATCGCACATTGATCTTTTCGCCATACATATCAAAACATAAAAATTTTGAATTATTGATATCCCCCGCTTTATTTCTCTCAATAAAGTTAAAGGTTTCGAAAAAATAATGGTTGGTAGTGATTTTGTTTCGCCTATTGGTTTGCGATGCATTCAGCCTAAATCCTATGGAATCTATCCAGTTGTGCACTTTAGTATGCAGGTTGCGCATGTTACTCATAAGTTAATTGTTTAGTATCTAAACGAAATCAGAGCCTGTTAGTTTTAACTTAATCACATTATTTATAAACAGATGTTAATTAACAAAAAAATCGCAAATGTTAAACTTCTGTTAATAAACGAAATTTAATTTCTCTGACACCTATGATTGAAACCCAAAAGCATTATATTGCGTAAAAAAGCTCATACTTTTTACGTTCACATCAATTCGTCGCAATGAAGATTAAATATTTACTACCTGCTTTACTGTTTGTTTTAATCAGCATTAGTGCGTGCAAGAGTACAACCGACCCTGGCCCAACCGGTGCTACCGGTGAAACCGGCGCCACGGGAGCAACCGGCGCT
>DATCXS010000152.1:0-7204 GCA_036565645.1 Mucilaginibacter sp. | reverse complement strand
TTGCCCGCATACATCGAGAGCCTCAGCCTGACACCGTTTTTTAATCTTTCGAACACGACTAATTATAAATCAGGACTAACGTTGGGAAGATCGAATCATTAACCGGAGATTTCCAATTATGGCCAGATACCCAGATTTTGGTAAGAAACAGCTATTTTATTAATAACACCTACCAGTGCTGCGGTACGCATGCCGTCAATCTTTTCGTTGGTTTTGTAAATCTCGCGTATTTCGTGATATGAGCGGATCATGGTGTCCTCTAAACCTGAGTTCACCAGCTCTAACTCAGAGGCACCTTTAACAATGGTAGAACGCTGCATTGGCGTTAAAGCCACACCGGTTATACCTTCGACCATGTTTACCAGGTTGAGGTTGTTATTTTCCTCGAAACGGCGGTTGATACGACCAAATGCTACGTGTGACAGGTTTTTTAACCACTCAAAGTAAGACACGGTTACACCACCTGCGTTGGCGTACATATCGGGCACTATGATACCCCCCATTTCGTAAAATATAGTTTCAGCTTCAGGACTTGTCGGCCCGTTTGCGCCTTCAACAATGATTTTTGCTTTGATATTACGAATATTCTTAACGGTGAGCTGATTTTCTAAAGCTGCCGGAACCAGGATATCGCAGGGCTGCTCCAGACCTTCCAGGGTATTTTTAAATTCCCGTTTTGCTCCTGAAAATCCAAGTATTGATCCGGTTGATTTGCGGTGCTGGAAAACTGCATCGACATCCAACCCGTCTTCATTATAAATAGCGCCCTCAAATTCACAAATCCCCACAATAGTGGCACCAAACTCTGCCAGGAACTTAGCCGAGTGAAAGCCTACGTTGCCCAAGCCCTGCACAATTACACGCTTGCTTGTTATACCCGGCGTTAAACCCAGCTTTTGCATATCTTCGGCAACAGCTACGCATTCGCGGGCGGCAATGGCTACACCACGGCCGGTAGCTTCGCGGCGGCCCTGTATACCGTGTAATGCTATGGGTTTACCGGTTACGGCCCCCATCGCATCCAACTGTCCGGGGTTCATGGTGGCATAAGTATCGGCAATCCAGCTCATTTCGCGTTCGCCGCTGCCATAGTCGGGCGCGGGCACGTCAATGCTGGGGCCTATAAAGTTTTTCTTTGCCAGCTCTACCGTATAGCGGCGGGTTATATTTTCAAGCTCTTGTAAAGTATAATTTTTCGGGTTGATTTTAATACCGCCTTTAGCTCCGCCGAAGGGAACGTTTACAATGGCGCATTTATAAGTCATGAGTGCGGCAAGCGCCATCACTTCGTCCTCATTTACCATTTCGCTGTAACGGATACCGCCTTTAGTTGGCGACTGGTGATGCGAGTGTTCTACCCGCCAGGCGTCAATTACTTCGAAACTATTACCGCGGCGGATAGGAAAACGGAAACGGTAAACACTATTACATGATTTGATCTGGTCTAATAAACCGGCGTCGTGTTTGGTAAACTGTGCTGCGTAATCAAAGTTGCTGCATACATCGGCAAAGAAGTGAGTTTCCTGATTAGCGGCTGAATGAGTTGTAGCCATAAGTAAAGTTGATAAAATATGATTTTGTTAATAAACACTTCAAATTTGATATTAATTTTATCAAAATCGCAATTTATTATATCCGCATACCGGATACCTATAGTAACAATAGTACAAAAACTATGTTTAAACAACAATGGCTTATTTTTGGCGGCTATTTTTCTTTCTCGAGTTTTTTTAGCCTGCGGTCGATAGAGAAGAGATAGATAGCCAGACCTATGAAAATTATAACAATGGTAGCTATAACAACATATATTTTACCCGAGCTGCGGAAAGCATCGGCCATTTCAACTTGGTTGGGCTGCTGCGCAAACGCGCTTACAAACGATAACAGGAATAATATGAAGATGAATGCTTTTTTCATTTAGCTTATGTTGTTTCTTTTGTTTTCAATTAAACGTATCCGGTAACGCAAGGTAGCTATCCAAATGGCTAAAAAGCTCCAGCCTAACATGGCCGGATAAAATGCTACTTTCATGCCGTTATCCAAATCATATCTGCCAAACGCAGGGTTACCCCCGCTGCCGGGATGTAATGAATCGGTCAATCTGGGTAATACAAAAATCAATACTACCATTATGGGGAAAGCAAAGATGTTGTAGATAGCCGAGATCTTGGCTCGCTTTTGCTCTTCGTCAATAGAGTTGCGCAGCACCAGATAAGCACAGTACAGCAAAAATGCTATGGCAGCGCTGTCTTGTTTCGGGTCGCCGCTCCAAAACTCGCCCCAGGTATATTTGGCCCATAACATACCGGTTACCAGGCCCAGTGCGTAAAACATCAATCCGGTGTTTACACATTCAACCGCGGCCAGATCGTCCTCTTCTTTGCCTTTATTCAAATATCTGATACTGAAGAAAACCGAGATCGATAACACCGACAGCATACCCATCCACATAGGCACATGAAAATACAGGTTACGTATGGTTTCATGCAGTATAGGTAACTTAGGCACAGGTAATAATAAGCCGGTTATTAACGTAGAAAGGATGAGGACAACCGCTATTACTTTCCACCAGGTTTGATATATAAATTTCATTGTTTGATTGGTAGGCAAATGTAATAATTATTTATATTAGAGGCTAACGTTTCTCTGACGGCACATAATCAACCGGCAAAAGCTGCGACAGGCGCGATTTGCTCCAGGTGCCTTCATACAATGGTTCGCCGTTAATCACAATGCCGTTTTTGTCGAAAAATGCTACGGGTGGGTTGTCGGGCAGTGTAATTACACTGATCTCGTAGTTAGGCATATCCAGGGGGCGAAAAATGTCCCTGTAATTATTCTCATCCCGTTTTTTAGTATACATTACATACAGATAGTTTGGAAACGTGATAGCGAAAATACCCGGCGTTTTTGTTTGGCGCAGCAGCTCGAAAGAAGCATAAGGCGTTTGTGTGACCTTGTCCAAATAATACTTAGACATATTAGCCACCTCTATCCAATGGTTAGCAGAATCAATCATGTTCAGGCTTTTAAACTTATTGATCTTTTGCCGCAGTACATCGTCTGCCGGGCGGGCCGGATTTAAGTACCGGGTAAGATGATGCAGCTCAAACCCTTCTTCGGTTAACTTATTAGTATAAAGTGAGCGGTAAAAATGCATTGGCGATCCGTAATAAGCGTCGTCACGGGCTTTTTGCCAGGCTTTTTTTTGTGCTTTAGATCCCGGCAACTCCTCAAACAAGCGCTCGCCCCCATAGCTAATAACTTCGGCTATACCATCGCTCTTAAAATCTTTCAACAAGAACTTTACCCGGTAACCCAGCGCCTTGTTATCAATTACTAAAAACTTTTCTGTCTCGGCCTCCAGTGTCAGCGCCTTTTTATGGTAAGTAAAGTAAATTACATCCGGGTTTAATATCCGGCACAGTTTGGCGTTATCGTCCGATCCCAGGAAATCTTTCTTGAACTGTTCGAAATTGCGTTTCCAGTCGGCTTTGGTATTGGTTGATATATTTACCTCGCGCAGCTGAATAGTTTTAGGCACCAGTTCAACTTCAACGTTTACAGGCTCGTCTCCTACCTGTATTTTTTGGGTAAAATCTTCAAAACCAACTGATGTTACCACCAACGTATATTGCCCCGGCCTCAATCTGTTTAACAGAAAAGAGCCATCGCCTGCACTTAATGTACCAAAAGACGAATTGCTCAGAAAAACGCTGGCACGCGCCACGGGTGCTTTTGAAGCTTTGGTTACTACTTTGCCGGTTATAGAAGCGGTTTGTGCCAATGCAATAGTTGGCAGCAAGAAACAAAACATTAACAACCGTAAAAATCGCATAGGAAATTTTTGTGCGCCTGAAATTACGAAATAAAGCAATTGCCGATAAATTATACCGAAACCATGTATAAAAAAATATTAAATAACCCGATTCTAATCCCGTTTTAATGCCTGGCTTTCCAGAAACTGTTGTTGCGTACGGTAAGGCGTATAATCAACCGGTAACAGTACAGAAAGACGCGCCTGCGACCACGAGCCCTCGTACATGGGGCTATTGCCGATGATGGTTCCGTTTTTATCGATCATGATTGACGGATTACCATTAACCAGGCTCACTATCGTGGTTTGATAATTCAGGTCGTTAGGGCTATGATAAACATCTTTATAAAAATTCGCCTCCCATTTTTTGGTATAAACCACATACAGATGATCCGTGAAAACCACTTCTTTTAAATTTGGGTTAACAGTTGGTTTAACGATGTCTTTAACATTGAACCGGCCATGAAATTTTTGATGCGTATAATGCGAGTCGCGGGCTGCATGCGCCCAAAACATCAGTGAATCGCGGCTTAATTTTCTGGCATTAATCAGGTGCGCCCGGATTTCGCTGTCGGCGGGCCTCAATTCATTAATATCACGCGACAAGCGGTAAATACGATAACCGGCATCTTCTAAACTATCCCTGTATAAAGCACGAAAAAAGTGCATAGCAGATCCATAATAAGCCTCATCGCGCTTTTGGTGCCACCTTTCCTGCTTTGCTTTACCACCTTTTAGTTCCTCAAAAACCTGGCTGCCCGAGTAAGATACATTGCCGGTTTGCAGATCGCTTTTAAAACTTTTAAGCAGAAATTTAATACGATAACCCAGCGCCTTGTTCTCTATCACCAAAAACTCGTTGGTATAAGCTTCTAATACCGTTTTATTTTGATGATAGCTAAAATTCAGCACCTTAGGATTTACAATCTTGCAATCGTCCGCGTTTTCATCTGTACCAATAAAGTCTTGTTTAAATTGTTCAAGCGCCCGTTTTTTGTCCGATTTGGACATTAACCCTATAGTAACTTCTTTTAGTTCGGTTACTTTCGGCCTGAGTTCGATATTCAGCGTAACCCGGGCATTGCTGATAGCTATTACCTTCAGTTCATCCTGATACCCTATCGAACTCACTACCAGGTTATATTGACCGGGCTTTAAACCCTTCAGCGCAAATGTGCCGTCTTTGCCGGTTGAGGTACCAAATGATGAATTGCTTAAAAATACGCTGGCACCGGCAACAGGTGCCTTGGTATCGGCCGATGTTATTTTACCTGTAATAGCGGCGCTTTGCGCCCAGCTTATGGCAGGCAATAACAACAATAATAATATCCTCAATAACTTCATCAACTGGTTTTAAAATGATAAACGAACTTTAAAGAGCCACATTGTCAATCGCGCCATAAATAGGGGAATAATAACAAAGCTGTTGCAATTACAATAGCATTAATGGCACACAAAGCGCCGATGTCGCCGTAACTAAGGCTGCGGTCAATGCCGTCCATAGCATGTTTGCTCAGGCGGATGAGCATCAGGATAACCGGTATAATAACCGGGAAACTTAATATCGCCATTAAAGTACCGTTATTACCGGCTTTTGACGCAATGGCCGATATCATGGTAAATACCGTCGAAAAACTCACGCTGCCCAGTATCACTACCATGAAATAAAACAGCGGATCGCCCAGGGTATTATTGAAAAACAACAAGTATACTATCAGCGCCAGTATGCTTAGTAACGACATGAGCAAAATATTGTAGATAGTCTTGGATAAAATAATGGCCTGCGGACTGGCAATGGAGTAGTAATAGAGCAGCCGGCTTTTGCTTTCCTGTAAAAAACTTTTGGCGATGGCGTTTACGGATGCAAACAGCATAATGATCCAGAACAATACGTTCCATACCACTTTGTAGCCCTCACTTTTGTCGAAACCGGGAGTGAGGCTGAAAGCAATATAGCAAACAAATACGGTTGACACCACGTAAAGCAATACGCCGTTAAAGGCATATTTTGAGCGCCACTCAAGCACTATTTCTTTTTTAAAAAGCTCCCACGTCTGGTCAAAAAGTTTCATCGGCGTAAAAATAACAATTAGTGTGTCTTAAATTGGGCTTTAGCAAAAAAGAGCCTTAATTTTACTTAATGCCATTAATATATTACAAAACGCCGGTAGGCACTGCCATGATAGTTGAAGACGATGGTTTTATCAGTCGGATACATATTTTGGATGAGGAGCATGAGGTAAGTGAAGCATTGACACCATTACTGAAAGAAACAGTGAAGCAATTTGACGAATACTTTGCAGGTACGCGCCGCGTGTTCGACCTACCTTTAAAACAACCCGGTTCCGACTTTCAGCAGCAGGTGTGGCAAGAGCTGCTAAATATTGAGTACGGCAAAACCATTACCTACAATGAGCAATCTGTCCGCATGAATAACCCATTGGCAATTCGCGCTATTGCGGCAGCAAACGGCAAAAATAATTTATGGGTATTGGTACCTTGTCACAGGGTTATCGGCTCGAACGGCAGCCTTACCGGTTATGCCGGTGGCTTGTGGCGCAAAAAATGGCTGCTTGAGCATGAGGCTAAAGTAGCCGGCATTGGCCAAACTAAGCTTGAATTTTAGCGTGCGGCTAATCGGGATTGGCCGTATAATAAGTTTGGGCAGTATAAATTTATAGTTGAAACAGCTCAAGTATTTCTTTGGTATTCAGCACGTATTGGGCAGCCTCCATATTAATTGCAGCTTGCGGCATCTCGGGCATTTCTGCTTCTTCAGGATTTTGCACTATGGTTAACGCCCCATTTTGCCGCAATTTAAACAATCCCCCGGCCCCATCAGGATTAGCTCCTGAAAACAGCACAGCCGTGCATTTTTCGCAATAAATATCAGAAGCACTTTCAAAAGCAACGTCAATGGATGGCTTTGAATACCAAACCGCATCTGACACATCCAAACTAAAAGACTTGTCTTTTTCAATCAATGTATGGTAGTTGGCAGGGGCTATATAAACCGTATTATTTACAATGATGTCCTTGTCACTAATTTCGCGCAGGGACAGACGACTACTTTGGGCAAACAGTTTTTCAATTTCACTAAAAAAGTTTTTTTTCCGGTGGATAATAATTAAAACCGCCTTGTTAAGTGTGGGAGGGAATACCTTTACGGCGTTGTAAATTGGCTTAAACGAGCCCGCAGAGCCGCCCAGCAGCAACAAATCAGAGTTGCGCCAGCGTTCGATGGTATATGGATCAAGAGCCAAATTTTTGATATATATTTTCTTTTTGGTTGATGATCTTGAACTTTTTTCTGAAAACATCAGAACGAATGGCCTCTTTTGAGCCAAGACATAAAAAGCCAAGCGGCGCAAGGCTTTTATAAAAAAG
>DATCXS010000182.1:0-2403 GCA_036565645.1 Mucilaginibacter sp. | reverse complement strand
GAGAGCCAGTTTGCGCCTACGCTTAACCGCCCCTACATTGGCGGCACCGTTGCGCAGATAAAAATGATTGATGCCGATAACGGCGACGACTTCAGCATTGGCGTGTCGCCGCGTATTTTGGTTGACCAGAAACTGAACATTAATAACCTGAGCAAAAAAGTAACCTTTACCGATGGCAGCAAGCAAGTTGTGGTGAATGATGTTATAAGCACACCCTATTTTTATAAACCCGACGGCCCCTACAGCCTCTGTTTTGGCGATATGCCTGCCGCCGGCCATAACAGTACTCTTACCGGCTTACGTACCAAATACTACCCCGAGCTTGAAAAAATACTGCAGCAAACCAAAAAAGTGGTACGCTACTTCCTGCTCACCCCGCGTGACATACTGGAACTTGACCTGCTGATACCCATTTACCTGGACCAAGACAGTGCTTATTATTACATTAATAAAATTGACAGCTGGCGCAAAGGGCACCCTACCAAGTTGGAATTGGTGAAATTAGGATAATTATGAAATTATTTGGAAGTTTAATTTGGAAACGCTATTTTTACTAAAATAATTAGCAACCAAACTTATCGAAATGAAACATATTTACACTCTTTTTTTATTCTGTTCTTTGATCCTTGTATTTCAGAGTTGTGGACAACTGCCTACCGGTAATCTTCCCGCAGATCATCGACCAAAGGACGAATTAGCATTCGTTAAGTTATTAGATACCGCTTATTGGAACACAAGTAATCAAACTAATGATATAGGTAAAAAAGATGCCGCTAACAATAATAAAATTAAGATAACTCATTTTATTATTGACACGTTAAAAACAAACTTTAAAAATTGGCAGGTGACTGTGTTTAAGATAGAAGATGCAATATTGGAAGGCGGCGTTAACGTAGAGTTATTAGTTTCGAAAAAAGCACAGCCAGATGAAAAAAATCCTGAATTTGAATCTATCATTTTAAAAGCTCATGTAGCAGACGATGATAGCATTAAAAACAAGTTTAAGCTTTTACAAGCTGGTGATAGGATATTATTAACGGGTTCGTTTGCTATAGATAAAGATGAGCAGGGAAATATTCAATTCTCACCGTACATGAGCGGATCTCTTCGTATTGAGGATCAATTCAGTGAGCCGGTTTTTAACTTTGTTACAACTGATGTTAAAATACCAAAACCTATTAACAGAACTAAATAACAGCAGCCTCACTGCCACGCAGAAAAAGGCTATTGAGGATAAGTACACCAAAAAAGAAGCCGAGGAAAAAACCAAAGCTTTTAAAGCCGAGCAGCGGGCATCCTTACTGCAAGCGGTAATTAACGGGGCGCTGGCTATTACCAAAGCTACCTCGCAAACGGGTGTGCTGGCGCCATTCGTTATTCCCGGTATTATTGCCGAGACGGCTATACAGGTAGCTACCATTGCCGCGCAAAAGGCGCCGCAATACGCCAAGGGAGGTGTCCATTACCAGTCGGACGGGCGGGGTGCGCTGCTGCCAGGCTACAGCCGTACCGATAACATGAATGCCTACCTGCGGTCGGGCGAGGCCCTAGTAGTCTCAGAAGCCATGCGCGATCCATGGGCGGGTTTGGTGGCAGCATAAGCATTTACAGATACAAATTATATTTGGATTTTTAAGTTACTCTTCGTATTTTTACTAAATAAATTAGCACTAAAACAATCTAAATCTATGAGCAAATCACAAACAAAAATATGGATAATTGTCGCTACGGTGGTGTTGATTATTGGTGTTGGTACAATTTATAATCGAAATTGGGTAGAAGCCTATTATTATAATTTAAAACAAAACCATCATCGCTACGGCGACCAAATGTTACTGAATGGTAGATATATGCGGATTGCGAAGTCGGCTTTGTATGATGAAGTAATACCCATATGGCGCATAGCAAAATCCGATAAAGGTTACGATTTTGTAAGAAGTCCTAAAGCAATATTGAACAAAAATTTGGTAAAATATAAAGTAAGTTCTGTAGGTACTTATATAGACTGGAAATTAATACCTTTTACAGATAGTGACGGAAAAACTGGCTATGTACTTTTATATGCTTTTAAACCTGATGATCGATTATTGGGACAAGACAATAAGGCTTCTGTATTGAAACCCGGATATAAGTATATAAACGAAGATAGCTATATCTCGCTTTTAGGCTGTTTTAAATAATTCCTGATACCACCTTTTCGTATCTACTTACTACAACACAATTATATCAGCTAAACATTAAACGAGTTTTTGTCAAAATTCATTAATTAACAATTATTATTTTTAATAATATGCCAATTGGCATAAATTACATTTAACATGGGGAAATCAAGAATTAAAAATCAAATCGACGACGATGACATTCTAAAAACCAAAGAATATGCAGAAGCAATTGATAAGCTTA
>DATCXS010000471.1:0-7143 GCA_036565645.1 Mucilaginibacter sp. | reverse complement strand
AGTAGTTATACTGATTTAACCAACCCGCCTGTACATTTATACTTTTATCAAACTGATAGCCTAAGGCAGCATAAGCCCGGTTACGCTCAAAGTTGGGCACTTTATTATTCAGGAACACCTCTTCATAAACAGAAACAAACCACGTTTTCGGCTCTATCCGGGTATGATTTAACGGAATAGACAGATTTAACCGGTATCTGAAACGATTACGGTAATAACCATTGATCCAGCGCTGCTCAACCCTATACCGGTGTTCTATTTTTATGCGATATAAAAACTGGTTAACGGTCATCTGCTCCCAAAGCCTGAACTCTGTGCCTTTTGTCAGATGCTCCAGATTATCGCCGGTCGAGTAGCGGCCCGTACCGACTAACGCGACGAAGTCCTTTGTTATATCATAGCTGATGCCGGTTTTGGTTTCGTAATAAAAATACTGGTTGAATAGCTTGTCTCCCCGGCCCTGTAATTCAACGTATCCGCCCCAGCGGTGCAAACTATCGCCAGGTAAAACAATGGTGGCTATGCCAAATGTTCCGGTTTTGTTGTTTTGAGCTTTTGCAGAAATATTTACCAACAGCAGAAGAAAAAGTGCTGCCACACTTACCTTATATTTTATCATATTAATTTAATGTAAATTATAAGTGCAAATGTATTTTCTTAATATTATCTTAATATTAAGTATTCGTGTCTGTATGTTAAGAAATTGTTAATGGATACAGACGGTAACTTATTCCCATTTAAAAGCTTTAGTGGCCGCTACATAAACTACTACCCCCCATATCAGCATGATTAATATCTGGTGCGATACATCAATTAAACTTGCCCCCTCAAACGCTACTTTACGTAAAGCATCATTCAGGTAGGTTAAAGGCAACGCCCTGCAGATAGGCTGCAGCCAGGTCGGAAAAACATTGATAGAGAAGAATGTACCCGACAACAGGAACTGCGGCAGCGTAATCATATTGGCGATAGGCGGAACCGTACTTTCGTTTTTTGCAATGCCCGATACAACAAAACCAAAACCCATAAAGACGACGACCCCGATGAGCGAGAGCAAGAGCATATTCAGCACCGTGACAAAGCCGTGTACCAACGTAAACCCAAATGCAAACCGACCGATAACAATGATAAACAAGGCGCCAATCAGTGCGAATGAGATCCGCGCAATAGCCTCGCCCAATACAATGCTGTAACGTTTTACCGGTGTGGCAAAGAACCGTTTTATTACCAGCGTTATCCGCAGCGATAAAAACACGAAAGCGGTGCCAAACACGCCGGTACTCAGCAATGCGAAACCTAACTGACCGGGTAAGATAAAATCGATGGTTTTATATTCGCGGCCCGCTACTGTAGCCTCTTTTATAACAGCTGCCGGCGGCGGGGCATCGGGCATATGCGAGTTGATCTGGAAGAAGATATTATTTAAGGCCGATCTGAAAATCGCCATCTTTTCGCCCGAAGCCTTGCTTGACTGCACATTTACTGTAAAATAAGGCGGCTGAGCGTTTTTCTGAATATTCAAAATAGCATCAATGCTGCCTTTCTTTAAGTTGTCTTCCATCTCCTGCGGTGTCTGGTTATGGATCAACTTTACCACACTCACCTTTTTCAGCGCCTGGTAAACCGGGTTCAGCGTATCGTTTGTTTTGGCTACGCCGACATCTACAGAAATTACCCCGCCCCCACTGATAAAACCGAACACTAAAATAAATATCAACGGAAAAAGCAACGTAAACACCACCGACGATGGGCTACGTATTATAGAACGGAAACTTGCCTTGGCTATAGCCAGGGTTGCTTTTAAATTACTGTATGGTTTATCTTGATTTATCATTAGTCATTGGTCATTTAGTTCATTGGAGGGGGCTTCTAAATAGCATCTATTACTCCCCCTTCAGGGAGCCGGGGGGCTATTCCGCTCTCCATTCCTTGCCGGTCATATTAATAAATACGTCCTCAAGATTGGCAAGCTTAACTTGTTTCGGCCGTTCAAAGCCAGAGGCTACCAGTTTGTCGATGAAGGCATCCGGCGTGTCAACGCCAATAATGTTACCACCGTCAACAAAAGCAACGCGGTCGCACAGCACTTCCGCTTCGTCCATATAGTGGGTGGTGATGACCACGGTAGTTCCCTGATCGCGTATCTCGCGGATCAGGTCCCACAAATTACGGCGCGCTTGCGGGTCGAGGCCGGTGGTCGGCTCGTCCAGAAAAACAATACGCGGGTTATTAATTAATGTAGTAGCGATAGAGAAGCGTTGTTTCTGCCCGCCCGACAGCTCTTTAAATTTTGCTTTAGCTTTTTCGGCCAGGTTTACCTTCTCCAGCATCTCCAGCGGATTGCGGTCTATGCCATACAATCCCGAAAACAATTCGATCAGTTCAGAAAGGTTAAGATTTGGGTAGTAACCTGCGGCTTGCAGCTGTACGCCAATGCGCTTTTTAATGCTTCCGGCATCTGTGTCTATATTAAAACCGTCAACAATGATCTCGCCTGATGTTTTTTCGCGCAGGGTTTCGATAATTTCTAATGTCGTGGTTTTTCCCGCGCCGTTCGGACCCAGCAAGCCAAAGATCTCGCCCTCATAAACTTCAAAGCTGATGCTTTTTACGGCGTTAAAATCGCCGTAGTTTTTTACCAGATCTTTAACTGTAATTATGGATTGTTTCGCCATGCCGCAAAGTTGGTATAGAAAAGCGTAATATCAATATTTTTTTAATGCAGCAATACGATTATTACAATAGGCAGAAATAACATAGGCAGATGTTAATTATTTTATCAGGTGCCCAATTAAATGCATAGCCAAAATTACATGCTCTAAAAATTTAACGACCGTTATTATGGAAAGAAAGCCAAACAGGTTCCCGTTTGTCATTTTGAACGTAGTGAAAGATCTTATACGAGCGATTATAACAGGCATATAAGATTCTTCGCTCCGCTCAGAATGACAAACTATTATAAAGGAAAAAGGCACCTACCGCAGATGTTAATTATTTTACCAGATGCCCGATTAAATGTAAAGCCGATACTACATGCGCCAAAAATTTGGTAACGATGATTAATGTAGGTAGCGTGAATAAATGTGTCATTGCGTTGTGATTTATGGCACAAATGTGTACTGTAAATCAAAAATTGCACATGGTTATTAGGTGAGTTAGGGAAAATTGTCGGTGAATGGATACGTGCTGCGGTAAAATCCACAGTTTGTAGAGACGCGATGCATCGCGTCTCGGGACGTATTGTTTAGGCGTAGAGAAGAAACATCTGTTGGTGGTCATAACACTGTCCAAAACTGCAAACCTTATAAAACAATCATAGACGCAAAGTATTGCGTCTATGATTGTTATGAAAAGAATGCCAAACAGTTTCCCGTTTGTCATCTTGAACGTAGTGAAAGATCTTATACGAGCGATTATAACAGGCATATAAGATTCTTCGCTCCGCTCAGAATGACAAACCGTTATAAAGGAAAAAGGCACCTACCAAGGTGCTTTTTCCTTTTAATCTTTCTACTTCATCAAATTAATAAAATCATCAAACAAATAACGGCTATCATGCGGGCCGGGTGAGGTTAAGCCCTCTATCATTTAGCTGCTAACAATTTTTCAATATCCTGTTTTAACATATTATCGCTGGGGCGCTTGGCGTTGTCGTCAAACACGCGCCCGTTTTTATCCACTAAAATGTAACGTGGTATGGCGCTCAATCGAAACTTTTCGACCAGTTCATTATATTCATCTTTGGTCAATAAAAAATGTTCGCCTTCAATACCTAAATTGGCAATGGTGGCCTTCCATAACTTTTCTTCTGATTGCACAGCCAGGTAAACAAAAACCACACCCTTATTGGCTAATTTATTGTGGAGTACTTTGGAGCTGGGCATTTCCTCCAGGCAGGGGCTGCACCAGGTGGCCCAAAAATCAACATAAATCACCTTGCCCGGGTATTTGGCGACAAGCTTATTAAAAAAATCCGCCCCTTCGGTTTTAGGTAACTGGTTTATGCGCGAGTTTGACGATAACGCATAGTTATTAAATCGATATAACTTATCATTATAAGCTTTAACTATCTCATCTCTGATAGCCGGTTGACCTATCATGGCCTTATATTGATCTATGTAAGGCGTTAGTTTGTTCATTAAACCTTCGTCAATTAATATGCAGAAATGCTGACTTACCATTATATCTCTGGCAAAGCCAGGAGGTTGCTGTGCATATATGCGCAATTTATCAGCTATGGTAAAATAAGTCGCAAAATTTTTTAATGTAAACTGGCGACCGTACATATAAAGATAAGCGGTAAAGTGCGACGATATGCTGCCGTCTACATCATTCACATCAGCTTCTTTTACAAAATCATAATAGGTTGCAGACGCCTCAATTCGGGTTTCGCTCATTTGGTTGTGCAATAAGGGATATCGCATCAAATTATTAAGGTATTCATATTTCAAATCGGTAGTGGCCCAATCAGCAAAAAAGTTATTTGGTTGATGTTTCTGGATAAAACGGTCAAGAAAAACAGTTTCCCTGTCGTACCTGTCTTTCAGGAACCTTTTATAAGCATCGGGATAATCAACTGTTATGGACGAATCTAACCGATGATACCGGCCATATCGTTTACCTTGATAACCTAATTCGGCATCGGCAAACCTTTCAACATTATAAACCAGCAAATCTTTGTTGGCGGCAGCCTCGTCCCCATTAAATACTAACGACTTACCAAATTGCTTAGCGTCAAAATCTATCCGCAAATGGTCGCCGGGCTTTACCAACAAAATAGCCTGGTCATCATTAAACTTGAGCGTGATATCTTGCGCACCTGTTTTTAAAAAGACTAAGCGGTAGGTACCATCTTTATTGATTTTGCCGGGGTACTGCACCGGTCTGCCAAAAGACAGGTCGTTAACAATAACATTTATTGAATTGACTTGAGCAGCATCCAAATTGCTTACTTTACCTGTCAGATAAACAGAGTCTGCTTTAAGTACTTTTTGAGCGCTGGCTACGAAAGCTATAAATAGCCCCAGAAAGATGATAAAGGTTTTCATATAATTGGTTGTTATATAAATATATCCGATTAAAGATAATTAATTAAATCCAACTATCAACTAAAAAATTAGTTTTATTAATAGATACGCATGCCTCACGCGATACTTGCGTCTTAGCTGGTTTGCATAAAAAGACGCGAAGTATCGCGTATCTACAAGGTTGATGCAAATCGGCCTAAAACAAAAAAAGACGCCTTTCGAGCGTCTCTTTATTATGATTTAATCTTGCTTACTTCATCAAATTAATAAAGTCATCAAATAAATAGCGGCTATCATGCGGGCCGGGTGATGACTCAGGGTGATATTGTACCGAGAATGCTTTTTTACCTTTTACACGGATGCCTTCTATCGACTGATCGTTCAGGTTTACGTGGGTGATCTCTACTTTGTCTGACGCACGTACCGCCTCGGGCACCACACCAAAACCGTGGTTTTGCGAAGTAACCTCGCAATGATTAATAATGATATTTTTTACCGGGTGATTTAAGCCGCGGTGACCATTAAACATTTTACGGGTTGGGATACCATTAGCCAGAGCCAACAGTTGGTGACCTAAACAGATACCGAACATCGGCTTATCGGCAGCTAAAATTTCTTTTACGGTTTCAACAGCGTAAGGCATTGCCGCCGGGTCGCCGGGGCCGTTTGAAATAAAGTAACCGGTCGGCGCAAAATCTTTTTCTATTTCGGCAAAGGTTGTTTTAGCCGGATATACTTTAGCGTAAACACCACGGTCGTCAAAATTACGCAGGATATTTTTCTTTACACCCAGGTCAAGCACTGCAACGCGGTAAAGGGCATCCGCTTCGCCAAAAGTGTAAGTTTCTTTGGTCGATACTTTTGAGGATAGCTCAAGGCCGTCCATTGACGGCACTTCGGCCAGTTTAGCTTTCAGCTCATTAATGTCGGTAATTTCTGACGAGATAATGGCGTTCATCGCTCCCTTGTCGCGGATATGGCGCACTAACTGGCGGGTATCTACATCGGATATACCAACAATGTTTTGCTGCTGAAAATAATCCTGGATAGACTCATCTGCCTGTTTACGGCTGTAAGGGATATTATAATTTTTACAAACCAGGCCCGCAATCTGGATATTAGCCGATTCAACTTCCTTGTCTGCTATACCATAGTTACCAATATGTGCATTGGTGGCAACCATTATCTGCCCAAAATAAGATGGGTCGGTAAAAACTTCCTGGTAGCCGGTCATGCCGGTATTAAAACAAATTTCGCCGGCTGTGGTACCTATTTTTCCGGCTGCTTTGCCATGAAAAACAGTTCCATCCTCTAACAATAATACCGCTGGTAATTTGGTGAAATACGTCATCTGATTACTAAATAAATTGAATGGTTAAAATTGCGGCTTGTCTGGTGCGATGCGCCGTTAAACTGGACTGTAGAAACGAAGTAAAAAACTTCCTGGTTCACGCTGCAAAAGTACGGTTTTATTTCGGATTTTTCATGGGTTTTTTATTTTTTGGTGTTAAAGAGGACCATACCGTTTGGAAGCGGAATCTCAGATCTTTTAATGGGACAGTAACCGCTCTCAGATTGTGCACCCCGGCAGGTATTTCAAGGCGAAAACACAACTGACTGATCCAAACCCCTGACTTATAAGTCATAAAAAGTGATCCAAAGTGATCCGGTTTTGAAATATCTAAAATCTAAATAATTAACTATCAATAGCTTACAAATAATCAATGATCCAACGGATACACACCCTTACGTGGATCACTCACCATGCATCGGCTATCTATCAAATCCGAAATAATCCTACCTTTGCCTAATCTTAATCAGCATTAAGCTATGTCTGTTCATAAAGAAGTAAAAAGAATAACCACCCATACCGTACAGGAAATGAAGAACCGTGGCGAGAAGATTGCCATGCTTACGGCTTACGATTTCTCGATGGCGTCCATAGTTGATGCCGCCGGTATGGACATCATATTAGTCGGCGATTCGGCTTCGAACGTAATGGCGGGCTACGAAACCACGTTGCCAATTACCTTAGATCAGATGATCTACCATGCCTCGGCGGTAGTGCGGGCTGCCAAACGGGCGTTGGTGGTGGTCGATCTGCCTTTTGGCACCT
>DATCXS010000484.1:0-22708 GCA_036565645.1 Mucilaginibacter sp. | reverse complement strand
ATCGCTGGCGGGGTCATTGCCAGAATGCAGTCCGCTGAAAAAGTAAGGCACCTGCAAACCCAACTCAAGTGATTTAGCTCTTAAATGTTTAAAGTAATTATCGGGCATTACAGTCCCCCAGCCGCCGCGATGCTCATTTTCCAACTGCACCATGATCACGGAGCCGCCATGATTGATCTGATTGCGCGATACAATCGGTATCAGTTTCTCAAAATAATGATCTACCGCTGCCAGGAATTGCGGATTGTCCTCACGAACGCGCAGACCTTTTTTAAACCGTAACCAAATAGGGTATCCGCCCATGTTCCACTCGCCGCAGTAGTACGGCCCAACACGGACAATGGCGTACATACCCATACTTTTAATGAGCTTTAAATAGGCATCCAGATCATGATCGCCGGTAAAATTGAATTGCCCTTCTCTGGGTTCATGAAAATTCCAGAAGGTATACATCTCAATAGCGTTAAAGCCCGCGCGTTTAAGGCGCAGCAACCTGTCATGCCATAAAGCACGGGGTACCCGTGCATACTCCATGCTTGCCGATGCTATAAATGTTCGTTTGCCGTTGATCAGAAATCCGCGGGCATCGTAATTAATAAACGGCTTTGCCGATGCTGCCGGTGGAAACATGTGGTCGTTACGCGACGGGGTACCGGTGCCGGGTTGGGCAGTGGCATATTTTGCGCATATCAATAATAAAAGCAACAACCGGACCGTCACCCTGAGGCTCTCGAAGGGCGAGCGTAAAGGCCCGCCCTCATGCTTCGAGTGCCTCAGCATGACAACCCGCTTTTTTAGGCAGTCTAAATCAGCCTTTTGGCAACCAACATTTTGTATCATGGCGCAATTTAAGCATAAACAAAAAAGGAGGCAACCTGTTGGGCGCCTCCTTTAATATGATTAAACGGATTAAATTAAATGCCGCTCAGTTTCCAAGGTTGTCTGTAATCGCGTTTCACGAATTGGTTAACCTCGTCAACGTTGGTAACTTTCAGGTTAGCAGCGTCATAGATCAGGTCGATGTAACGAGCAGGATACTCAGCACCTCTGCGGCGTCTGCCTTCAACTTGCGCAGCATTAGCATCAGCCATTTTTGGAACGTTAACGCCTCTGATAGCTAAGTTACACATTAACATTGCTTCAGTTAATAAAGCAGCTTCCTCAAACGGAGAGCTGGTTTGCATGTTACCGTAACCTGCCAGACAAGCCTCAACCCATTGCGCATAGTGACCTTCGGTACCATTTTTAACCCTTGCAAACTTCTCAGGAACATTCAGGTCGTCCATTCTTGATACCGGTAACAGACGAGCGCGAGATGCGTAGCAGCCTGCAGTCATTTTACCTTTAGTACCAATGAATAACATACCGCCGTCGCCCTGACCCCAGTGTTCTGCCGGATCCAGTTCTTCCGGACGTGGAGGAATCATACCGCCATCTAACCAATGCACTTTTATCGGGCCGCTGGTTTTATCAGTTTTAGGGAAAGTCATGGTTGTAAAGCTTGAAGCCGGACCAGTTTCTAATGAACCGCCCTGGCCAATGCTTGTAGTTACCTTGTCAACATATTTAAGGTTAAGCACTTTCAATGGGCCGTGCAGAATGTGCGCACCCATATCGCCTAATACGCCTGTACCGAAATCCCACCAGCCTCTCCAGTTAAATGGCAATACTTTTACGCCACCGGGCTGGTCTGTACCAATAGGATATGGTCTTGCTTTTGCAGTACCTTGCCACAGATCCCAGTTAAGGGTGCTTGGCGGCGTGGTGCTTTCTTTTGGCCAGCGCAAACCTTGAGGAGTGTTAGCCTGATGAGAGCCTTGTGGCCACACGGGGCGGTCGGTCCAGCACCAAACTTCGGTAACATCACCAATCAGGCCTGCATCATACCACTCCATCATCTGACGAACGCCATCAGATGATGCACCCTGGTTACCCATTTGGGTTTGCACTTTGTATTTGTGACCCATGTTAGCCATCATACGTGCTTCGTATACGTCGTGAGCCATAGGTTTTTGTACATATACGTGTTTTTTTAATGACATTGCTGCAGTAGCAACTACGGCGTGGGTATGGTCAGGAGTAGCGCAGTGTACGGCGTCAAAGTTTTTATGTTCTTTGTCAAACATCTCTCTCCAATCCACATATTTTTTTGCGTCAGGGTATTTGTTAAATACGTGTGCTGCATATTCCTGGTCAACGTCACATAAAAATGCAGGTTTAGCTTTACCGCTTGCCACAAATGCAGCATTATCGCTTGTACCTTTGCCGCCCAAACCCACACTGGCATAATACAAGGTATCACTTGGCGCCCTGTAACCTTTACCAAGTACAAAACGAGGCACAATGGTAAAACCAGCAGCTGCTACAGCACTTTGTTTCACGAAATCTCTCCGTGAAGTGCCGTCTGCCTTTTCTTCATTCTCTTTCATGTTATTAGTTTTAATGTTGGATGTATTGTTTGTTAAATGTTCCATCTTTAATGCATACCAGGCTCAACCATGTCGAAATTTATTATACGGGTATGCTGCGTTTAATTGGCTCACAGCGGATGCTATCAAACATCCCGGACAACGGTTGAAGTTATGAATTAAATACGAATAACTAAAAAAAATCAGGGAATACAACGTAACAATTTTATCATAAAAACCGCGACAAGTATATACAAGCCTCCAATGTGCCATCGATTGCAGAACAAAAGTCAATCTTATACCTTATTAATATATAGAACTTTTGTTTCAAATAACTTGTTTTTTGTAATTTTTTGCAGGTATCAGGCATTTTTGTACAATTGTTTAAGTTTCCGGTGTACATCTGACACTCAAAAAACGTGAATTTTGCGCCAGAATAAGCATTTGCTTTACTATAACGGTAAATTATCTGTCAAATAGCCTTATATATTGAGCAAAAGATTGTTATATATTACAAAATACATATTACTTTTGCCGACCGTAACTGTTATGAGCAAATCATCTCCACAACTTAAAGTTCTATCTATCGACATAGGCGGATCGCACATTAAGGCTACAGTCTTAGATAAGGACGGCGCATTGTTGGTTGACTATAATAAAGTGGAGACTCCACAACCGGCCAATCCCGAAAATGTGGTAAATGCCATAAAAAAGCTGGCTAAACCTTTCGCAGGGTTTAACCGCATATCGGTAGGTTTCCCCGGTTATGTGCGCGATAGCATTGTTAAAACAGCCCCCAATCTTGATAATGCCGCCTGGGCAAATTTTAATTTAGGCAAAAAGCTCGAGGAAGAATTGGGCTGCCCGGCAGTGGTTGTAAACGATGCCGACATGCAGGGCCTTGGCGTTGTAGCGGGTAAGGGTTTAGAACTGGTAATTACGCTGGGTACAGGTTTTGGTACTGCGCTATTGCTGGACGGCAAACTGCTGCCGCATCTTGAGGTGGGCCAAAGCCCCGTTACCAAAACCAAAAGCTATGACAAGTATATAGGCGAAAAAGCTTTTGAGCAGGAGGGTAAGAAAAAGTGGAACACCCGCATGAAAAAGGTTTTGAAAAATTTAAAAACACTATTTAATTACGACTATTTATATATAGGCGGAGGTAATTCGCGTGAGTTAAATTTCAAACTGGACAAAAACATTAAAACAGTCACTAACCAGGACGGCATAAAAGGCGGTGCCAGGTTATGGACCGCCGGGTCGAAGCCGGCGCCTGCTAAAAAATCATCATCAATAAAATAAATCATCTAATATCATAAAAAAGAGGAAATGGATCCAAAAAGTCAAAACATAGAGGAATTAGGAATTAATACCGTCAGAATTTTGTCGGCCGATGCTGTGCAAAAAGCCAACTCGGGCCACCCGGGTACTGCTATGGCGCTTGCGCCGGTGGGCCACGTACTTTGGAAAGAGTTTATCAACTTTAATCCAAAGAATCCTGATTGGGCAAACCGCGACAGATTTATCCTGTCGGCAGGTCACGCTTGTATCTTACAATATAGTTTCCTGCATCTGTTAGGTTACGATGTTTCTTTGGATGATCTCAAAAATTTCCGCCAGCTGCATAGCAAAACCGCGGGTCACCCCGAGTACGGCTTGTGCCCGGGCATTGACGTAACTACCGGCCCGCTGGGTCAGGGTTTCGCTAACGGTGTAGGTTTTGCTATCGCCCAAAAACACCTGGCCGGTTACTATAATAAACCAGGGTTCAACCTGTTTAACTACCATATCTACTCTATCTGCAGCGATGGTGATATGATGGAAGGTGTTACTTCTGAGGCTGCTTCGCTGGCAGGCCACTTAGAGTTAGGTAACCTTATCTATTTATATGATGACAACAATATCTCTATCGAAGGCAGTACTGACATTGCTTTTAATGAGGATGTTGATGCCCGTTTCAGAGCTTACGGCTGGCATGTACAATTTGTTGATGATGCCAATGACATTAAAGCCATTGAGCTTGCTTTACGCAACGCTAAAGATGAGACTCAAAAACCGTCATTGATCCGCGTACGTTCATTGATTGCTTATGGCAGCCCTAATAAATCAGGCACCGCAGGTTCACACGGTTCGCCGCTGGGCGCTGACGAGGTTAAACTGGTTAAAAAATTCTTTGGCTTTGATCCGGAAAAATCATTCTATATCCCCGAAGAAGTTGAGAAATACTACCATGAGGTTGGTGCCCGCGGTATCGGCTACGAGAAAAAATGGAACGATCTATTTGCTCAATATAAAGCAAAATATCCTGAGCTGGCTGCCGAATATGAAGCTGCTGTTAAAAATGAGCTTCCAAAAGGCTGGAAAGACAAACTACCGGTATTTAAAGCGTCTGACCCTAAAATGGCAACCCGCCAGGCTTCAGGCAAGGTATTAAATACGCTTGCTGCCAGTTTCCCTCATTTAATTGGTGGCGCTGCGGATCTGGCCCCATCAACCGAAACAAACCTGAAAGAATCAGACTCATTTACTTCTGAAAACCGTAACGGACGCAATTTCCACTTCGGTATCCGTGAGCATGCAATGGGTTCTGCTTTAAACGGTATGGCTTTAACTAAAGGTATCAAACCTTTTGGCGCTACCTTCCTGATATTCTCAGAATACATGCGCCCGCCAATCCGTTTAGCGGCCATCATGAAAATAAGCCCGATCTTTGTTTATACGCACGACAGTATTGGTTTAGGCGAAGATGGTACAACCCACCAGCCTATCGAGCAATTGATCTCTTTGCGTTCAATCCCGAATATTACAGTTATCCGCCCTGCCGATGCTAACGAAACCACCCACGCATGGCGCATAGCTATCGAAAAGAACGATGGCCCGACGGTATTGGTATTTACCCGTCAGGGACTACCTATCATTGACCAGGAAAAATATGCTACTGCCGATAATCTGGAAAAAGGCGCTTACATTCTGTCAGACTCTGACAAAACGCCGCAGGTTATATTGATGGCTACCGGTTCTGAAGTTTCATTGATCTTGCAGGCACAGGCAAAACTGGCCGAAGAAGGTATTGCTGCACGCGTAGTAAGTATGCCGTCGTGGGAATTGTTTGAAAAACAAGATGCCGCTTATAAAGAGAAAGTATTCCCTAAAGCCATCAAAAAACGTTTGGCTGTCGAGATGGCTTCTCCGCTGGGTTGGCACAAATATGTTACCGACGAAGGTGATACCTTATGTATGACAACCTTCGGCGAGTCGGCTCCGGCAGAAGAGCTTTACAAATACTTTGGCTTTACGGTAGATAACGTAGTGGCAAAAGCTAAAAAGCTTTTGTAGATATGAGTATTAAGATGTGAGATATGAGAATTTTTCTCTATCTCACATCTTTTAAAACTCAATATAAAAGAGACATGATATGCAAATCCATTCAGGTCTCATATCTCAAATCTCACATCTAATAAATGAACTGGCAAAGCGACATCATCAAAAACCTGGACTGGGCGGCCACTATAACTAACAGGGCCGGCAAGCAAAAGGTGGCCGATCAGATCGTCAGTAAAATAAAAGACGGCGATGTGCTGGGCGTAGGCTCGGGCAGCACGGTTTACCTTACCCTGTTTGCCATCGCCGAGCGTATTAAAGCCGAAAAGCTCCATATCAAAGCTATACCGACATCGATAGAAATATCTTTATTTTGCGCTAAACTCGGCATCCCTTTAACCAGTTTATACGAATACAAACCCGACTGGTGCTTTGACGGCGCAGACGAGGTGGACCCGAACAAAAGCCTGATAAAAGGCCGTGGCGGTGCTTTGTTTAAAGAGAAATTGCTGATTAGCAGCAGCCCTGTAAATTATATAATTGTTGACGATACTAAATTAGTTGACAGGCTTGGTTCAAAATTCCCGGTGCCGGTCGAGGTTTTTCCGCAGGCGCTGCTATACGTTGAGCAGGAACTGACTTTTTTGGGCGCCACCAGTATAGTGCTGCGTTTGGCGGGCGGCAAAGACGGGCCGGTAATTACAGAAAATGGCAACCTGCTGCTTGATGTCCATTTTAATGAGATTGATATGGACATGGAGCGCAAAATTAAAAATATAACAGGCGTAATTGAATGTGGCCTGTTTATAAATTATAATATAGAAGTTTTAGTAGCGTCAAACAACGTTTAATAGTAATATTGCATGACATTGCCTGCTATTGGTGGTACGCTTATTGACACAAGAAAACAACCGGTTCACAATTAATAAATTAATATAAAAAAATATAATAATGGAAACTAACAGAGTAAAACAGATACACAGTTTTGGTCAAAGCATTTGGCTTGATTTTATTGACCGCGCATTTATCAGAGACGGCAGACTTAAAGCTTTGATTGATGACGACGGCATCAGAGGCGTTACTTCAAACCCTGCTATTTTTGAAAAAGCTATCAGCAGCAGCGACATGTATGATGCTGATATTGCTTCATTATCAAAAGGCGATAAAACCAACGAAGAAATTTTCTTTGGCTTAGCAATTAAAGACATCCAGGATGCCTGTGATCTGTTTAAACCTTTATTTGACGAAAGCGGTAAAACCGATGGTTTCGTGAGTTTAGAGGTATCTCCGTTTTTAGCCTTGAAAGGCGAAGAGACTTACCAGCAAGCTGTCCAGCTTTGGAAACAAGTTAACCGCGAAAACGTAATGATCAAGATCCCTGGTACACAGCCGGGCCTGGATGCTATCCGTAAGTCAACCGCGCAAGGTGTAAACATTAATGTTACCTTGTTATTTGGCCTGCCCCGTTACGAAGAAGTTGCATTGGCTTATATCCAGGGTTTAGAAGAACACCTGGCAGCAGGCCATAGCATTGAGCACATTTCGTCAGTAGCCAGCTTCTTTCTGAGCCGTATTGATGTATTGATAGACCCGATGCTTGACGAAAAAGGTTTAGGCGATCTGAAAGGCGAAATTGCTATCGCATCGGCTAAAAAAGCTTACGAAATTTACAAAAGAGTATTCAGCGGCGAGCGTTGGGAAAAATTAGCCGCTAAAGGCGCTAAACCACAACGTTTACTTTGGGCAAGCACCAGCAGCAAAAACCCTACCTTTAAAGACACAAAATATGTTGAGGCGTTGATCGGCGCGGACACCGTTGATACCGTTCCATTGGAAACCATCGAAGCGTTCCGCGATCATGGCATTGTTACCAATAGCTTGGAGCAAGGTCTGGATAAAGCTACCGAGGCGTTAGCGCGTGTTAAAGCTGCCGGCATTGACATTGATAAACTAACCCAGCAATTAGAGGACGAAGGTGTCGCTAAATTTAACCAACCTTTCGAAAAATTACTGGCATCAATTGAAGCTAACAAAGGCAAATAATATATAGCCCTGAATGGAAGCTAACAACCTTAAAATCCTTTTTTTTGATATTGGCGGTATTTTACTCAGCAATGGCTGGGGGCATGAGTCGCGCAAGCTGGCGTCAGAGAAATTTGGGCTGGATTATGCCGAGGTAAACGCACTGCACACTTTTATATTTAACGTATATGAAATTGGCAGCGTAACGCTGGACGAATACCTGGATACCGTTATCTTTAATCATCCGCGCGACTTTACGCGCGAGGATTTTAAGGAGTTTGTTTACCAGCAATCGGTCGAGTTGCCTACCTTAAAGTGGTTAAAAGAATGGAAAAAGGATTGCGGCTTCCGCATTATTTCTGTTAACAACGAGGGTAAGGAGCTGAATAATTACCGGGTGAAGAAATTCAAGCTGCATGATTTTTTTGATGCATTTGTGTCGTCATGCGAGGTTGGCTTACGTAAACCCGACCCCAACATCTGGAAACTGGCTATGGGTATAGCGCAAGCACAGCCCAACCAGTGCGTGTATTTTGACGACCGTATTATGTTTGTTAATGCCGCGCAGAAATTAGGTATAAAGGCATATTTGCATACGGACCTTGAATCGACCAAAAAAATATTACAACAACTAAAAGAGGAAACCATCATGAGCTAAGGCTCAAAAGCCGGAACAGTTAAACCGGCTCATGATAGCTTCGTCACCAAAAAAAACAATTTATACAGACGAAAATCACAACAAATAATATGAGCACACCAACCAAATATGATTTCGGTATGATAGGCCTGGGTACCATGGGCCGCAACCTGCTGCTAAACATGGGCGACCATGGCGTAAAAGGTGCCGGATTTGATAAAGATGCCAGCAAAGGCGCATTATTAGAGCAGGAAAGCACAAACGGTAATCTTAAAGGATTTAGCGATGTAAAGGAATTTGTATCGAGCCTGAACAAGCCAAGAGCTATCATGATGTTGGTGCCTGCGGGTAAAATTGTTGATGATGTTATTGAAGAGCTACTGCCGATCATTGAAAAGGGCGACCTGATTATTGACGGTGGCAACTCTTACTTTGCCGATACTAACCGCCGTGTAGACTACCTGGAAGGTAAAGGCATCCACTTTTTCGGCATGGGCGTATCTGGTGGCGAAGAAGGTGCGCGCCGCGGCCCAAGCATGATGCCGGGCGGCGACAAAGAAGCTTACAACGTAATGAAGCCTATCCTGGAGGCTATAGCAGCTAAGGTTGATGGTGCTCCCTGCGTTACTTACATTGGCCCCGGTGCATCAGGCCACTTTGTTAAAATGGTACACAATGGTATCGAGTATGGTGTAATGCAATTATTAGCCGAAACCTACGAGATTATGAAGAAAGGTTTAAAAATGGACAACGAAGCCATTGGTAAAGTATTTACCCGCTGGAACGAAGGCCGTTTAAAATCATTCCTGATGGAAGTTACCCGCGACATATTCCAATATAAAGCACCGGGTACAGACCACCTGCTATTAGACGATATTAAAGACGAGGCACGCGCAAAAGGTACCGGTAAATGGACCTCGCAAGTGGCTATGGACCTGCAGACCCCGATCCCTACCGTAGATTCATCAGTAGCCATGCGCGATCTGTCAAAATACAAAGCATTAAGAGTAAAAGCATCTGAGTTATATCCTAACCAGGATCTTACCTTGCCGGTAAACAAAGAAGAGTTTTTGGCATCGTTAGAGCAGGCTTTCTATTTTAATATGATCATTACCTACTCGCAAGGCATGCACATGCTGTTAAGAGCATCTGCTGAGTATAAATATGATTTAAAATTGGACGAGATTGCTAAGATATGGAGAGGTGGCTGTATTATCCGCTCACTGTTCCTGCGTAATATTTATGAGGCTTACCAGGCTAACCCTGCGTTAGAACATCTTTTGCTTGATGCAGGTGTACAAAAAGAAGTACAAGGCTCAGTTGCAGGCGCCCGTAAAGTAGTTTCAACTATTACTGCTGCCGGTATTGCTGCGCCATGCTATGCATCGGCATTAAGCTATTTTGATGCTTTCCGCAGCGGCCGTATGCCGTCAAACCTGATACAAGCACAGCGCGACTATTTTGGCGCGCACACCTATGAGCTGATTGGTAAAGAAGGAACTTTCCATACGCAATGGGTAGCTAAAATTTAACACATAAACCGAAGCATAATTTATTATGGCAACAATAAAATCAGCGCCTACCATATTCATCATTTTTGGTGGCACCGGCGACCTTAACGCGCGCAAATTAGCACCTGCGTTATATAATCTGTATTTAGACGGATGGTTACCTAAACAGTTCTCGATCATTGGCACGGGCCGTACCAAACTGACCGATGAACAATTCAGAAAAAATCTGAACGAAGACATCAACAACTTCTCGCGCAGCGGCAAGGCCGACAAAGCTAAATGGGCCGAGTTCGAAAAGAATATTTCCTACCAGGTATCAGACGCTAAAGATGCGGAGACCTATAAAGAGTTTGGCAAACGTATTGACGCGCACAACGCCGAATGGAATACCAAAGCCAATGTTATTTATTACCTGGCGGTAGCGCCTACGTTCTTCCCGATCATAACTTCAAACCTGGCTAAAGCCAAATTGACTACTGATGTGGAGCGTGCCCGTATTGTTATTGAAAAACCATTTGGTCATGACCTGGAATCGGCCAAAGAACTGAACAAGTTGCTGGGTGGCTTGTTTGACGAGAAACAGATCTACCATATTGACCATTACCTGGGTAAAGAAACTGTACAAAACATCATGGCGTTCCGTTTTGCCAACTCTATTTTAGAGCCGATATGGAACCGTAATTACATTGAGCACGTACAGATCTCAGTTACCGAGTCGTTAGGTGTCGAGGAGCGTGGCGATTATTACGATAGCTCAGGCGCCATGCGCGATATGATCCAGAATCACCTGCTGCAATTGCTTTGCCTCATTGCCATGGAGACACCGGTTAATTTCAATGCCGACGAGATCCGCAACCGCAAAGTAGATGTATTGCGTGCTATGCGTCGTTTCTCGCCAGAGGATGTACGTATGTCGGCCGTACGCGGCCAATATGCCAAAGGCTGGATGGAGGGCGAAGAAGTTCCGGGCTACCGCGAAGAACCAAAGGTTGATCCAAACTCAAATACCGAGACATTTGCGGCTATTAAGTTCTTTGTGGACAACTGGCGCTGGCAGGGCGTTCCGTTTTACGTACGTACCGGCAAAAGGCTGCACCAGACATCATCAGTGATCTCTATCCAGTTTAAAGACGTACCGCACAAGATATTCCCTACCGAGGCTGCTGAAAGCTGGCAACAAAACAGGCTCATCATCAGCATACAGCCCGAGATGAGCATCCGCTTGCAGGTGCAGGCAAAACGCCCGGGTCTGGATATGATACTGAATACGGTTGATATGGTGTTTGATTACAAAGGCACCTACACTAACCAGGCCCCTGAGGCTTATGAAACTTTGTTGCTGGACACCATGATGGGCGACCAAACCTTGTTTATGCGCGGCGACCAGATAGAAGCTGCCTGGGACTTGATTATGCCGATACTAAGCACCTGGATAAACAAAAAGAGCCTGAACTTCCCGAACTATGCGGCAGGTGCCTGGGGCCCTGAAAGCGCCGAGGCCCTGATAGCCCGCGACGGTTTCAACTGGTTCTCGCTGCCTTTGAAGAATACAAGGAAGTAATAGAAGAATACAAAGAAGTAATAATTAAAGCTGTTATTCTGAGCATAGCGAAGAATCTTATTAAACAATAAATTAGGCGTATAAGATTCTTCGTTTCACTCAGAATGACAAATATCATTAAACAACAAGGGGTGTCATCCTGAGGCCCTCGAAGGGTGAGCGCAAAGGCCCAACCGCATGCTTCGAGAGCGTCAGAGCAATGACACCCCTTTTTGACACGTTATCATGAAACTAAATATTTTCCAAACCCCGGACGAAGTAATTGATGCACTGGCGCAATACTTTGTGAAAACCGCTAACGACGCAATTACAGCCCGCGGCAAATTTTCTGTAGCGCTATCGGGTGGCAGCTCGCCTAAAAAACTGTATGAGCTGCTGGCATCAACAACTTATGCCGATAGCATCGACTGGACCAAGGTTTATTTCTTTTTTGGCGATGAGCGCAACGTACCGCAAAACGATGCGGAAAGCAATTACCTGATGGCCAGGAATGCGCTGTTTTTACCGCTTTATATTGATCCTGATCATATTTTTGCAGTTGATACTTCATTAACTCCAAATGAAGCGGCACAGAAATACGCTGAACAGATTGCCGAGTTTTTTGACGATGACGAAATGAGCTTCGACCTGGTGTTATTAGGTTTGGGCGATGATGCGCATACCGCTTCATTATTCCCACATACCGAAGCGCTGCATGATGTTTCGCCGTCAGTAAAAGCAAACTTTTTGCCTAACAAAAATATTTGGCGCATTACCATGAACGCGCCGATGATCAATGATGCCAAAAATATTGCTTTCCTGGTGTATGGCGAAAGCAAGGCAGAGGCAGTACATCATTGTTTAGAGGACGAAGAAAATATTGAAGAATACCCTTCTCAATTAATTGATTCAATTGCTGGTGAAACGGTTTGGTTTTTGGATGAAGCTGCAGCGGCTAATCTGGGACACGATTTAAGGATTTAAGGATTATTAGGATTAAAACGATGAGGCCTTCCATTTGGAAAGCCTCTCGCTTTTTATTTCATCAACTCATCATTACGAGGAGAACGAATTTGTTATAATGACAACTAAATACTCGCTTTTAACTGTGTCACAATATCAGCTGCGCTAATTTTCTGCTGCTCGCCTGAGATCATATCTTTAAAGGCCAACAATCCACTTTGCATTTCCTCGCTGCCGATCAATACAGTATAGGGAATATTCTTGTTATTGGCATACTCCATTTGTTTTTTGATCTTGGCTCCTGCGGGATAAAGCTCGGCGTTAATACTTTCGGCACGTAACTGCTGCAACAGTGGTAAAGCATAAGTCTCGCCTTCCTTATCAAAGCAGCATATTAATACCTTTGTGGTTTGATTGGTATCGGCAGGGAAAAGATTCAGCTCTTTCATAACGTCATAGATCCGGTCGGCACCGAAAGAGATACCGGCCCCAGTCAATTTTTTACCAGGATCGAACATACCGGTCAGGTCGTCATAACGGCCACCGCCACCAATGCTGCCCATTGCAACTTCGTTGGTTTTTACCTCGAAAATAGCGCCGGTGTAATAGTTCAGTCCGCGGGCCAGGGTTATGTCCAGCTCGATGGTCGCACGTTGTACTTTGAATTTACTTACGTAATCCAATACAGTTTCTATTTCATCGCAGCCTTTCAATCCTATTTCTGATGATTGCAAAGCCGAACGTAAGCTGGCCAGTTTTGATCCGTTGCTGCCTTCTAATAAGATCACCGGTTTTAGTTTCTCAATGTCCGTCCCGGTAAAGCCTTTCTCCAGTAATTCTTTAATTACACCATCCAGACCTATCTTATCCAGTTTGTCAATAGCTACCGTCAGGTCAATAATGTTATCAGCCTTACCAATCACCTCTGCTATGCCCGATAATATTTTGCGGTTATTGATCTTGATGGTAAAATCCTTCAAACCCAAAGCACTCAAAGCCTCGTCATAGATCAACACAAACTCAGCCTCGTTCAATAAAGAATCAGAGCCTACCACATCAGCATCACACTGAAAAAACTCGCGGTAACGGCCTTTTTGCGGACGGTCGGCGCGCCATACGGGCTGCACCTGGAAACGCTTGAATGGGAAAGTAATATCATTCTGGTGCATTACCACGTATCGAGCAAAGGGTACGGTTAGATCATAACGAAGGGCTTTTTTTGAGATTTTTGATGTTAAGATAGACGAAGATAACTGATCTTTTGTAGCAATTCTAACTTCATTTTCAATGGTTTTCAGAATTATATCACTAGTATTTAGTAGGTATTTAAATCCTTTTTTAATTTCTTCAATTCTAAATTCGACATCTGATAAAGAAAAGTAATAATTGAAACGATTATTGAAGGGTAGAAATTTTTTCGAATAACCTCTGGTAAATAAATAGTCTACAAAAGATTTTTTAAAAGGCACAAAGAATTCCGGAGAGCTTCTAAGATCAAATAAAAAGCTTTCTGTTTTTAGTGACCAGATCAAGTTTTCTCTTATATCATCTTCATCCATACAAAGAATGAGCGAATTTAAATTCGCAACTTGAAATGCAAATTCGTTTGCAATTCTTCTAAAAAGAATTCTGATATCATTTTCAACAATGATTTTATGATATTTTTTAGAAATGTCGTCTAAAACATTCGAAAAATATTCTCCAGATTCTAATATGTTGAATATTAATTTATCACCCTCATCTCCATATTTACCCTTCAATGTATCGCTTGACTCCATCGATGGCGTTTCAATTTGTTGGTACCCGTATTTGCGGAAAACACCCTTAATGGTATCAAAAATAAAATTGCGTTTTACCATTTCGGCAGGCGAGAAATCTCGGGTGCCTTTGGGTACAGATGGTTTAATTGCGGCCATGGCGGCAAAGGTACAAAAGCCCCCTCTAAATCTCCCCCGGTTGGGGAGACTTTTTTAGGCCCTCCCTTCCGGGGAGGGTTGGGTGGGAGTTGTACTCCAACAGCTCCATCCTATTCCCAAACGGATCTAAAAACGTAAACCGGTCGCGGCCTTCAATAACCGGCTCATCGGAGATAGTTATTCCATGAGTTTCCAAATGATTACGGACAGCTGCCAGATTATCTACCTCAAAGGCGGTATGCCTCCAGGTTAAACCAACAGGTTGCTCAACGCCAATGTGTAATTCAATATCACCAATTAAAAACCAATAACCTGGTGTATCAAAAACATGGTCGGGCCGCGGTATGGGCTTTAGTCCCATCACATTAGCATAGAAAGCACGCGCAGCTTCCAGTTGGCGCGGCGCCACGCAGATATTGATATGGTCGGTACGTTTAAAGTTGATCATCCGGATCTTTGTTGCGGTTAAATGACCTGATAAAGATAACGGAATTCATAACTTTATGCATCGTAATCATCAACCATTAATCAGACGCGAAGTAGCGCGTCTCTACAAAAACATATCTCATGGGTAAACTCATCAACGATTTTGAAAGCTATCGCACCAAAATGAACGATAGGATCATGGAGACCGCCAATACCAATATCAAACGTTTCTTCGCCTTAGATACCACCACCTATGCCGAAGGCGCATTGGATATAAAGACCAAAGAAATGCTGGGCCTGGTAGCATCTATGGTTTTGCGGTGCGATGATTGCATTAAATACCACCTGGGCAAATGCCACGAAGCCGGCGTAAATCATGACGAGATGAATGAGGTATTTATGATCGCTAATTTAGTAGGTGGATCGATCGTGATCCCGCATTATCGCCGGGCAGTTGAGTATTGGGATGAATTAAACGAAGCGGCAAATTAATGCAAAACGTAGAGACGCGATGCCTCGCGTCTTTTACCGCCCGATTAATCGATGCCAGAACAAACCATTAAATTGCACATTTAGACGCGAAGCATCGCGTCTCTACAAAATATTTAACATGACCGACCAATTACACCGCTGCTCCTGGTGCGGCACCGACCCGCTGTACATGGAATACCACGACAAAGAGTGGGGCAAAATTACTCATGACGATAAGGTACTTTTTGAATTCCTGATCCTGGAGGCGGCTCAAGCCGGCTTGAGCTGGATCACCATTTTACGCAGGCGGGAAAATTACAAAAAAGCTTTTGCCGATTTTGATGTACATAAGGTAGCATCGTTTGATAATGAGGATATAGAGCGATTGATGCAGGATGCAGGCATTATCCGCAACCGTTTAAAGATCATTGCAGCCATTAAAAACGCACAGCTGTTTCTGGAGATACAAAAAGAGTTCGGCTCGTTTGATAAATATATGTACAGCTTTATGCCCGGCGGCAAACCAATTAACAATACATCAGGCAGCACACCGGCCATATCGCCCGAATCGGACGCTATCAGCAAGGACATGAAAAAGCGGGGTTTTAAGTTTTTTGGCAGTACTATTTGCTATGCGCATATGCAGGCTACCGGTATGGTGAATGACCATGTGCCGGGATGTAGTTTTAAATAACCGGCCTGGACTCACCCCGACAACGCTTCGCTGGTCGATCCTCTCTTCTGCAAGCGGTAAAGAGGGTCGTGGAATTTAAGACAAACATTCGTTTAATTACCCTCTTTCCGCCGCAGGCGAAGAGAGGGTGGTCGAGCGAAGCAAAGACCGGGTGAGTCCGCCCACAATGCTGAACAATCTTATTTCCATAACCAACATAAATTGTATTTTTGAAAAATCGGTGTAATCAAACCACATCGGTGAAATCATAGATCATGAAGAAGCTTTTCCTTTTAGATGGTATGGCCCTGATATACCGGGCTCATTTTGCTTTGAGTAAGACGCCGCGCTTTACTTCGGGCGGTTTAAATACCTCGGCAGTGATGGGTTTCACTAACACATTGCTTGAGGTTCTGAAAAAGGAAAAACCCACCCACATGGCCGTGGTATTTGATACCGACGCGCCGACCGAGCGCCACACCGATTTTGCCGCCTACAAAGCGCACCGCGAGCAAATGCCCGAGGATCTTTCGTCTGCATTACCCTATATCGTCAAATTGATCTTAGGCTTTAATATTCCTGTAATTACTGCGGATGGTTACGAGGCCGATGACATCATTGGTACCCTTGCCAAAAAAGCCGAGCAGAAAGGCTACCAGGTGTATTGTATGACACCTGATAAGGATTTCGCCCAGTTGGTGTCCGAAAATATTTTTATCTACAAACCTGCCCGTATGGGTAATGGCATGGAGATATTGGGTGTGCCCGAGGTATTGGCCAAGTGGGAAATTGAGCGCCCGGAACAAGTAATAGACATTTTAGGTTTATGGGGCGATGCGGTGGATGGCATACCGGGTATTCCGGGTGTGGGCGAGAAAACTGCTAAGGCATTGATCAAACAATACGGATCAGTTGAGGGCATTATTGCTAACAGCCACGAGCTAAAAGGCAAGCTGAAGGAAAATGTGGAAGCGTTTGCCGAACAAGGCTTAATGTCCAAAAAATTGGCGACCATTAACTTAAACTCCCCTGTCGAGTTAGATGAGGCCGGACTGGAAATGTGCGACCCAAGCCGCGAGCTTTTGGAGCCGCTGTTTGCCGAACTGGAATTCAGAACATTAGGCCGCCGGGTTTTTGGTGACGACTTTAGCATCACCGAGATCAAAGCCATATCAGCAGGAACCCAGATAGATATGTTTGGTGCGCCGGTTGCCGAGGGCCGCACCACCTTAACTGCGGATATACAGGACATCAAAGAGCCTGCATTTGAAACTGCTTCTAAGAACATCAATAACGTAGCGCACCAATATTACCTGGCCGATACCCAAGAAAAACGCGCTGAACTGATCGCTATCCTCAAAAAACAAAAAAGTTTCTGTTTTGATACCGAAACTACTGGCACCGATGCTAATAATTGCGAACTGGTAGGTCTGTCATTTTCTATAAAAGCGACAGAGGGTTGGTATGTACCGGTACCTACCGACCAGCAGGAGGTACAGGCCATTGTAAACGAGTTTAAAGAAGTGATGGAAGATCCGGCCATTGGTAAGATTGGCCAGAACCTGAAGTTTGACATCCTGATGCTTAAATGGTATGGCGTGGCAATTTGCGGCGACCTGTTTGACACCATGATGGCGCACTACATCATTGACCCCGATACCCGTCACGGCATGGATGTGCTGAGCGAAAATTACCTGGGCTATAAACCGGTTTCGATCACTGAACTGATTGGCCCCAAAGGGAAAAACCAGGGCAATATGCGCGATGTAAAGATTGAAAAGATCAAAGAATATGCCGCCGAAGATGCCGACATAACCCTGCAACTAAAAGAAGTTTTCGAGCCCAAGATAAAAGCGGTTGGCGCCGAAGAACTGCTGCATAAAATTGAAAACCCATTGATCTATGTATTGGCCGACATTGAGCATGAGGGTGTACGCATAGATCACAGCACCTTAAAAGACTTTTCGAAAGAACTGGAAGGCGACATTGCCAAGTTAGAGAAAACCGTTTACGAAAAAGCCGGCGTTCGTTTCAACATTGCATCGCCAAAACAGCTGGGCGAAGTACTGTTTGAAAAGTTAATGCTCGACCCCAAAGCCAAAAAAACCAAAACCGGCCAATATCAAACCGGCGAGGATGTATTGCTGTCATTAGCCAACAAGAGCGACATTGTACGTGATATTCTGGATTATCGACAGCTGCAAAAACTAAAATCGACTTATGTTGATGCACTACCGCAGATGGTTAACCAAAAAACCGGCCGAGTGCATACCAGCTATAACCAGGCGGTGGCTGCTACCGGCCGACTAAGCTCGACTAACCCTAACCTGCAGAATATCCCGATCCGTACCGAGCGGGGCCGCGAGGTGCGCAAAGCCTTTATTCCGCGCGATGATAACCATATTATTGTTTCTGCGGATTACTCACAAATCGAGCTGCGCATTATTGCCGAGATCAGCAAAGACGCTAATATGATGGAAGCCTTTGTACAAGGCATAGACATCCATACAGCTACAGCCGCCAACGTTTATGGTGTATCTGTCGATGCGGTTGACGGCACACAGCGCCGTAATGCCAAAGCGGTAAACTTTGGTATTATTTACGGGCAGTCGGCTTTTGGTTTATCGCAGAACCTGGGGATACCACGTAAAGAAGCTGCAGAAATTATTGAGAACTATTTCTTACAATTCCCCGGCATTAAGCAGTACATGGGCGACACCATGAACTTCGCCCGCGAAAATGGCTATGTAACTACGCTGATGGGCCGTCGACGTTATTTGCGCGATATTAATTCAGGCAATCAGACCGTACGCGGTTTTGCTGAGCGAAATGCCATCAATGCACCGATACAAGGCTCGGCCGCCGACATGATCAAGATCGCCATGATCAACATCCACAAAGAGTTTAAAGACCTCAAACTGGACAGCCGCATGACCATGCAGGTACATGACGAGTTGGTGTTTGATGTACCTAAGCATGAGCTGGAAATTGTAAAACCGATCATCATGGACAGAATGAAAAACGCTATTAAAACTACTGTACCAATTATCGTTGAGATTGGTGAGGGTGTTAATTGGCTGGAGGCGCATTAACGCTGCCCTCTCAACCATAATATTTTAGTTACCCGGTAAAATATAGCTCTATCTGTTTTAGATTTGTTAGAACCAATAGCTAACAACCAAACGCTATCTGCCCGGAGATTTCATCATGATAAAAAAATCAAAATATCCACAAGTATGTCTTGCCCTTGTTATTCTATTCCTGGCCTCGTTAAGTCAGCCGCTATATGCGCAGAGCAACCCGGTATTGGAAGGGGTTGCCGATGCCGGCGTAATCAACTTTAACGGCAAATACTACCTGGCTGGTGTGGCTACTAATGGCGGTTATTATATTTCGGACGACCTGGTGAAATGGACCGGGCCGGTTCACGTTTTTTCGATGGATAACGACTGGACAAGGGGCAAACCTTTTGGTGATAATCAGATCCATGCAGCCGACATACATTATTGGAACGGTAAATTTCACTTTTACTGGTCGGTTAATTATTGGGGGACAAAAGATGTAATCGTCCATGTAGGGCATGCTGTTGCCGACAATATCTTAGGCCCTTATGTCGAACCTGATAAGAAAACCTGGTTTGACAGCCGGATAGATGCAAACATGTTCATTAACAGCGATAGCAGCTTTTATTTTTATACCGTAAAATTCACCGATGGCAATACCGTATGGGGCCAGAAAATGACCGCCCCCTGGACATTGAAGGACCAGCCCAAATACCTGTTCAATTCGCTGCCCGATACATGGGAACGATATGACAACAATGTGAACGAAGGCCCCTGGGTGATGAAATACCGTTCGAAATATTACCTGATGTATAACGCAAATCATACAGCTAATGAATACGGGAACTACGCACTGGGCGTGGCCCAGGCTGATGATCCGCTGGGCTTTAACAGCGGGGCAAAATATGGTCAGCCGGTGGTGCAGCAAAACCTTACAGATAATCCGGAAGAACAACGTTATTTTTTCACCTCGTCGGTTGAAGCTTTTAGTAACTGGAAATATACGTTTGATAAGCCATCTGATAATTGGGCAAAAACCAACTTCGCAGACTCGGGATGGAAAAGCGGCGACAAAGGGTTTGGCAACCAGCGCATAAAAGGCAGCGCCACTATCAGGCCACAAACCGATTGGGACAGCGACGATATATGGGTGCGCAAACAGTTTACCATGAAACCGGTGCCTTCAAACTATCTGCAACTGTTGGTTAATCATACTGGCCCGACAGAGGTTTATATAGACGGTCAGATAGTTTATAAAGGCAATGCGTCTAACTATACCACTGTTGATCTGAGCAAAGAGATCATACAAAAATTAAAGGCTGGCAGCAATGTAATTGCCATCCACAGCAAGAAAGGAAGAAGATCTGCCAATCTGGACGTCGAACTGGTAGATCCATTAAATAAACCGGGCGATGATATTTTATTCAACCCGGGCCAACCCAATATTGTTAAGGGCCCCAATGGTTTTGAATGGTGGCTGGTATACTTCGGCATCAAGAATGGCGGTCGCCGCGGACAGTTTATTAACCGCGTGCTTTTTAACAACCAGGAACTTACGGTTGACGGCCCGACGGGAAGCAAAACCAACGGCTATCACCCCAACCCATCGCAGCCCATATTTGGCGACATTTTTAATTTGGCCGACAAAAATGATCTCAAAACAAAATGGGATGTTAAATCGGGCAAATGGAAAATTCAAAATGATGAACTGCAACAAACAGAATCAACAAACAAGAACATCGCTTTGGTTAAAAGCCACAGCGCGGGCAATTATTTGTTCAAGATCGGCGTAAAAAACAACTCGCCTAAAAAAGGAAATTCAGGCATCATAGCCTATTATGCCGGGCCGAATAATTTGCTGGAGATCGGGTTCAATCAAATAGAAAGAAGCTGGACCGCAAGGATGGTGAAGGATGGCAGGGAGTCCATTAAAAAGAATAAACTGTCGTCGCAGTTCAATTTCGACGTTTATCACAGCTTATCGGTGTATAAAAATGGCACCCGTTTCGATGTGCTGATTGATGATAACCCGGCGCCAGGCAATAACAAAATCTACACCTCATTTACTGCGCAAGGTATCCCGGGTATATTTACCCAAAAAAGCAGTGCATCGTTCGACGGCGCTATTTATACTCCCGGATGGGACGAATACAATTCGGCAATTACCGGCTGGAACAAATCAATCAATGAAGGAAATGCAAAAGGTAAATGGACCATATCTGCTAACGGAATATCGCATGTCGAAGAAAAGGGCAGTTATGCCGTGTTTAAGGGCGATATGCTGAATCAATATGAATTTGCAACCCAGCTTTATAAAAACGATAAAGTAAATGCCGGGCCGGATAAAGGAATGGCGGGGATATACCCTGTTTACATTGACAAGAACAATTACCTGCAGGCAGGGATAGATTTTGAAAGCGGCAATCTCCTTATTTCCGGCAAACTGAAAGGTAGGGAAATAGCTGATTTAAAAGTGCCGCTTAAAAGAACCGTAGCCAAATACCCTGATCCTAAATATGGCGATGGTATAACAAAATTTTATCCGCTGAAGAAAAATACAGAACTATCATCACTTGAAATTGTAAAATCGGTTTACAACAAGCGTGAATTTAAAACCAACACCTTTGATGCGCTGAACATATTTTATCGCAACAACGGCGAATGGCATCCGCTTGACTTTAAGGTAGTATCGCGCGATGACCAGGCGGTAAACAAGATACAGTTCGATAAAATAACAGCCGATGCCATCAGGCTGACCAGCGCTGTCGCCGACAACAACGTTCACGTTTATAAACTATACGCCACCGAAGATCAAACATCCGACTATAATCTGCGGGCAGTGAAGTTAGCCGACAAGGTGATCCTATTCCTTGACGGTAAACAAGTTGCCGAAATAAAAGGTTCATGGCCCGCGTCGCAGGTTGGTTTGTTTGGAAAGGATGTGGCGGTTACTTATAACGGTATTATGTTGTTTGAGAAATAGTGAGCGTACTTACGTTGAGCGCTCAATTTTCCGTTATTCCTAATCTGTGATCGCGGTCTAAATTTTAAGGGGATTTACAATCTCAATGCATAATGATTACACGTCCGGGGCAGCAGGCAATGCCCGGCGTGAATACTGTATTAGGCTGCGCAATATTACAATAGTCTTAATTTACACCTCCGAATAACGCGTCAAATTACCAACATTGCAATCCATTGTGCAATTGAATGAAATATTTATAGTTATAAAAACACTTTTTTCCAATTAACTGTTTGCTTATTTACCTGAATGTTTAGTACCTTACTCACAGCATATAATACCGATGAAGATATACCACCTCAGTGCCGAATGTTACCCGGTTGCCAAAGTTGGCGGCCTTGCCGACGTTGTGGGCGCACTGCCTAAATATCAAAACTTGGCCGGGCTTGACGCTGCCGTGGTCATGCCTTTTTACGACCGCAAGTTTACCCGCGAAAACCAGTTTGACACCGTCTTTCAGAGCGCTACTTTACTGGGCACACGCAGGTTATATTTTGAAATATTGAAAGAGAAAACCGGTAAGCTGGGTTTTCCGCTTTACCTGGTCAAAATACCGGGGCTGGTTGACCGCGAAAATGTTTACAGTTATCCTGATGAGACCGAACAATTCATCGCTTTTCAGCTTGCTTTTCTGGATTGGATAAACTACTCACAGCAATCGCCGGATATTATCCATTGCCATGACCACCACTCGGGCCTGGTGCCTTTCCTGCTGAAGTACTCCAAACTTTATACT
>DATCXS010000210.1:0-5976 GCA_036565645.1 Mucilaginibacter sp. | reverse complement strand
TAGATCACCCTATGGGTGGTGGTGAGGGTAGAGCCTCAGGTGGTCATCCACGCTCACGTAAAGGTTTATTGGCTAAAGGCTACAAAACCCGTGACAAGAAAAAAGGGTCTGATCGTTATATCATTGAAAGAAGGAAGAAATAATAATGGCACGTTCAATAAAAAAAGGACCTTATATTGACCATAACCTTGACAAAAAAGTCCTGGTATTAAATGAGTCAAATAAAAAATCGGTTGTAAAAACATGGTCACGTCGTTCCATGATTTCTCCTGATTTTGTTGGTCATACATTCGCGGTACACAACGGTAATAAATTTATACCAGTGTATGTAACAGAAAACATGGTTGGTCATAAGCTGGGAGAGTTTGCGCCAACCCGTACATTCCGCGGTCACGCAGAAAAGAAAAAATAAGCAATGGAAGCAACAACTAAAATTAAAAAGTCTGTATTGATCAGACAACGCAAGGAGCAAGAGAAGGCTCAGCAAGGTGGCGCTTCTGTTGCGAAACTGCAGAATTGTCCAACTTCACCACGCAAAATGCGTTTGGTGGTTGACCTTATCCGCGGTATAGAAGTTGAAAAAGCGTTAAACACTTTGAAATTTCTGAATAAAGAAGCTGCAATCCGTGTTGAGAAGCTTTTAGTATCAGCTATTAAAAACTGGGAAGCTAAAAACGAAGGTCAGCGCGTTGAGGACAGCAACCTGATTGTAAAAGAAGTATCAGTAGGCGGTGGTCGTCAAAACAAAAGAATGCGTCCGGCTCCTCAAGGCAGAGGGTACCGTATCCGCAAACGTTCAAACCACGTAACGCTGATTGTAGGCTCTAAAAACGATATCAATTAATTAAAATGGGACAGAAAGCACATCCAATAGGTAACAGATTAGGAATCATCAGAGGTTGGGATTCTAACTGGTTCGGTGGCAACAACTACTCCGATAAATTAGTTGAAGACGAAAAGATCCGCAAATACTTATCAGCGCGTATCAACAAAGGTGGCGTATCTAAAGTAGTTATTGAACGTACTTTAAAACGCATCACGGTAACTATACACACTGCCCGTCCGGGTATCGTGATTGGTAAAGGTGGTACCGAAGTTGACAAGATCAAAGAAGAGTTGAAAAAACTTACTAAAAAAGAAGTTCAGATCAATATTTTCGAGATTAAACGCCCTGAGCTTGATGCACAACTTGTTGGCGAAGGCATAGCAAAACAACTTGAAGCACGTATCTCTTTCCGTCGTGCCATGAAAACTTCAATAGCTTCAACCATGCGTATGGGTGCTGAAGGGATTAAAGTAATGACATCAGGCCGTTTAGGTGGCGCTGAGATGGCACGTAGCGAACAATATAAAGAAGGAAGAATACCATTGCACACTTTACGTGCAGACATCGATTATGCATTGGCCGAGGCTTTAACTACTTATGGTAAAATAGGTGTTAAAGTTTGGATATGCAAAGGCGAGGTTTACGGCAAACGCGATTTATCACCAAACATTGGTGGTACAAGCAGCGCCAGCGGTAAAGGTGGTCGCCCCGAAGGCTCAGGCGGTTACGGTGATCGCAGAGGCAATGACAGAGGTGGTGAACGTGGTGGCGAGCGCAGAGGCGACCGCAAACCAGGTGGTAACAACCGCCCGGGTGGCCAAAACAGAGGCGGTAACAACCGCGGTGGTGCACCAAGAAGATAATAAATAAGATCATAGATGTGAGATTTGAGATATGAGATATCATATCTTGCTAACATCTTAATTTAAAATAGATTAACAGGATAAGGGTTGTGCCAAGAGACAATAAATCTCAGATCTCACATCTCAAATCTCAAAGCTTAAGAAAATGCTACAGCCAAAAAGAACGAAGTTCAGAAAGATGCAAAAAGGCAGAATGAAAGGTTTAGCCACTCGTGGTGCTGAACTGTCATTTGGATCTTTCGGTGTAAAATCACTCGAAGCGGCCTGGATTACCAGCCGTCAGATCGAGGCTGCACGTATTGCTGTAACACGTTATATGAAACGTGAAGGCCAGGTGTGGATCAGGATTTTCCCTGATAAACCGGTGACTAAAAAACCAGCAGAAGTACGTATGGGTAAAGGTAAAGGTGCTCCGGAATATTGGGTAGCGGTAGTTCGCCCCGGACGGATCATTTTTGAAGCAGAAGGTGTGCCTTTGGACATTGCAAAAGAGGCATTACGCCTTGCGGCCCAAAAGCTACCGGTACAAACAAGATTTGTTGTACGTAAAGATTACGTAGAAGCATAAATAAGGTTAGCAGTTTTGAGTTTGCGGTTATCAACTAACCATACGTGAGCTTGGAACTAAAAACTCAAACACTAATAGAATAATTGAAAATGAAGAACTCAGAAATTACAGGCCTCGAAACTGAAGAGTTGGTTGCAAGGATCGGCGAGGAGAGAGCAAGTCTTACCAAGCTTAAATTTGCACACGCGGTTTCAGCGATTGAGAACCCGAGCCGCATTACAAAAGTGCGCAAGGATATTGCTCGTTTAAATACTGAATTAACTAAGCGTAAGGCAGCACAAGCTTCTGAACAAAATTAATTTTACGCGTCGAGGAAAATGGAAAGAAATTTAAGAAAAACACGTACCGGCCTGGTAGTAAGCAATAAGATGCAAAAATCTATTGTTGTTTCTGTGGAACGGAAGGTGAAGCACCCGATCTATGGTAAGTTTATTAAGAAAACTACCAAATTTATAGCTCATGACGAGGAGAATACCTGCGGTATCGGTGATACGGTAATGATTATGGAGACTCGTCCGCTGAGCAAGAGCAAAAATTGGAGATTAGTTCAAATTTTAGAAAGAGCTAAATAAGATGGTACAACAGGAATCAAGATTAAATGTAGCTGATAACAGCGGCGCTAAAGAAGTTTTAGTGATCCGTGTGTTAGGCGGTACCGGTAAAAGATATGCCTCCATAGGTGACAAGATTGTAGTAACTGTTAAAAGTGCACTGCCATCTGGTAACATCAAAAAAGGTACAGTATCAAAAGCCGTTGTGGTTAGAACCAAAAAAGAGATCCGCAGAAAAGATGGTTCATACATCCGTTTCGATGACAATGCGGCTGTTTTGTTAAACAACCAGGATGAGCCGAGAGGCACACGTATCTTTGGCCCTGTTGCAAGAGAATTGCGTGAGAAACAATTTATGAAAATTGTATCATTAGCACCGGAGGTATTGTAACATGGAAAAGAAAACACAAGCAAAATTAAAGATCCGTAAAGGTGATTTAGTTAAAGTTATAGCCGGCGATTCAAAAGGATCGCAAGGTAAAGTAGTTGAAGTGATAGTAGCTAAAAACAGGGCTATTGTTGAAAACGCCAACATGGTATCAAAACATACCAAACCTAACGCTGCTAACCCTAACGGTGGTATTATTAAACAAGAGGCTGCTATACACATTTCAAACCTGGCTTTGGTTGACCCAAAAACAGGTGCTGCAACACGTGTAGGCCGTAAAGTGAACGCCGCCGGTAAACTGGTAAGGGTAGCTAAAAAATCAGGGGAGGAAATTAAGTAATGGAATACACACCACGATTAAAATCGAAATATAAAACAGAGATACGCACTGCGCTGAAAGATAAATTTCAGTACAAAAGTGTAATGCAGGTTCCAAAACTGGAGAAAATTGCAATTAACCAGGGTGTTGGTGGTGCTACTACCGATAAAAAACTGATTGAAAACACCATTACTGAGTTAACTACAATTACCGGTCAGCTGGCTGTTGCTTCGAAATCTAAAAAGGATATTTCAAACTTCAAATTGCGTAAAAACATGCCGGTAGGCGTACGTGTAACTTTGCGCGATAACAATATGTATGAGTTCCTTGACCGTTTGATCTCTGTTGCATTACCACGTATCCGCGATTTCAAAGGTATCAATGACAAGGGTTTTGACGGAAGGGGTAACTATACTTTAGGTATCACTGAGCAAATTATTTTCCCTGAGATCAATATTGATAAAATTAATAAAATTCAGGGTATGGATATTACCTTTGTAACCTCTGCTGCTAACGATGTTGAAGCATTAGAGTTACTTAAGCAATTTGGTTTACCATTTAAAAATCAAACTCCAACTAACAATGGCTAAAGAAGGTGTAAAAGCGCGTGAAGTAAAACGTGCTAAGTTAGTAGCAAAATATGCTGAAAAAAGAGAGGCTTTAAAAGCAGCTGGCGATTATGTAGCTTTAGATGCGCTTCCGAAAGCGTCATCACCGGTAAAACTGCACAACCGTTGCAAATTAACAGGCCGTCCTCGTGGTTATATGCGCCAGTTTGGTATTTCGCGTGTTACATTCCGCGAAATGGCATTGGCCGGCAAGATCCCGGGAGTAAAAAAAGCAAGCTGGTAAACCAGCTAAGTCAAAATTCAAAATAAAAAAGTCAAAATATGTAGGCTTTTGACTTTTGAATTTTAACTTTTGAATTAAAGAATTAACCGATGACAGGTCGTCTCAGATGTTATGAGAAGGAAACCATCATCACAAACAATAAATAATGAATACAGATCCAATCGCAGATTATCTTACCCGTGTAAGAAATGCTATTAAAGCCAACCACAGGGTTGTTGAGATTCCTGCATCTAACCTTAAAAAAGAGATAACCAAAGTTCTCTTTGATAAAGGTTACATTGCAAACTACAAGTTTGAAGAAAACGGTCCGCAAGGCACAATTAAAGTAGCTTTAAAGTACCACCCAATCACCAAAATTCCTGCTATCCGTTCTATTGATCGTATCAGCAGACCGGGTTACAGAAGATATGCCGGCACAAGCAATATGCCACGCGTATTAAATGGTTTAGGTATCGCTATCCTTTCAACTTCTCACGGTGTAATGACCGATAAAGAAGCACGTCAGCAAAACGTGGGTGGCGAAGTTTTATGCTACGTTTATTAATCAGGAGGAGGAATTAAGCAATGTCAAGAGTAGGAAAATCACCAATACCAGTACCGGCGGGCGTAACTATTACCGTATCTGAAGATAATGTAGTTACAGTAAAAGGCCCTAAAGGCGAGCTGCAGCAAGCGGTGGATAAAGATATTAAAATTGTACAGCAAGGTGCTGAACTTTTAGTTCAACGCCCAACTGATCAAAAACGTCACAAAGCATTACATGGTTTATACCGTGCTTTGTTATACAATATGGTTGTTGGTATAACAACCGGTTACAAAATTGAGCAAGAGTTAGTAGGTGTGGGTTACCGCGCAACTAATGCAGGTAACACGTTAGACTTAGTGTTGGGTTTCTCTCACCACTATGTATTTGAGTTACCAAAAGAAATTAAAGTTTCAACTACTGCTGAAAAGGGTAAAAACCCAACCATTATTCTGGAATCAAACGATAAGCAATTGATTGGCCAGGTAGCAGCGAAAATACGTTCGTTACGTGCGCCAGAGCCTTACAAAGGTAAAGGTATCAAGTTTGTTGGCGAAGTATTGAGAAGAAAAGCAGGTAAATCAGCATCTAAAAAATAATCGTCATGGCAGCTAGAGCGAAATTATCAAGAAGAGACAGAATTAAAATGGGTATCAGAAAGCGCCTTTCAGGCTCTGCAACCCGTCCTCGTTTGTCAGTGTACAGAAGCAATAAAGGTATTTATGCGCAGATCATTGACGATGTAACAGGAAAAACATTGGTGTCAGCATCATCTTTATCAAAAGAATTTAGCGCTGATGGTACTAAGTCAGATCAGTCAGTAGCAGTGGGTAAATTAGTTGCTCAAAAAGCTGTTGCAGCTGGTATTAAAGATGTGGTTTTTGACAGGAACGGATATTTGTATCACGGTCGTGTTAAATCACTGGCTGAAGGTGCACGTGAAGGTGGGTTAAATTTCTAATTAGTGAATTAATGAATTAGCGGATGAGTAAATGTTTGAATAAATAGCCAATAAATCACACATTCACTAATTTACTCAATCACTCAATAAAAAAAGAAAATGTCAACAATCAACATAAAAAGAGT